>VSOO01000162.1 GCA_009774895.1 Alistipes sp.
GTGTTCGGGATCGAGCGTCCGCAGCTGCTCCGCGAGGGCTTCGACCCCCTCGTCGCGCAGGCGGCGGGCGAGCTCGCCGCGCAGCGCCCCGTCGGCCTGCGGCAGGTCGTCCATCCCTTCGCACAGCGCCTTCACGTAGAGGCCCGAGCCGCCTGCCGCGATCACGCGGTCGTGGCGGGCGAAGAGTTCTTCGAGGCAGGCCAGGGCCTGGGTTTCGTAGGTGCCGCAGTTCAGCTCGGCGTCGAGGTCGTGCGAGGCGATGAAGTGGTGCTCGGCCGCGCGCAGCTGCTCGGGCGTGGGCTGCGCCGTGCCGATCGGCATGCCGCGGTAGCACTGCCGCGAGTCGGTCGAGAGGATCGGCGCCCCGTAGTGGCGGGCCAGCCGGATGCTCAGGTCGGTCTTGCCCGACCCCGTAGGTCCGACGATGACCAGGAGCCGTTTACTCATCATCGTAGGAGTCGTCGCCCTCGAAATCGCTGAAGTCGCCCATCATCTCCTCGAAGATCGAGCCGTCGTCCTCCACGGCGTTTTTCGAGGGGTCGTACTGATCCGGAGCGTCGGCCGCGGCGAAGATCTCGCGCGGATAGCGGGCTTCGGGATCGGCCGCATAGGCGCCCGTCAGCTCCAGGTAGTAGGCCCGGTCGCCGAACAGGTCGAAGAGGTAGATCAGGCGGTCGCGGCGGTTGTGGATGATCTGGCCCAGCGTCACGCGGTCCATCGCCACGGGGCCCTCGTCGCCTCCGTCGCCCATATCCATGAGCGTGAATTCGCGCCCCTTGTTCCAGCGGTCGTCCGCCGTGAAGAAGGAGGCCATGCAGTCGTCGTATTCGAGCGATTCGAGAATGAAGCGGTGCAGGTCGGCGAGCGTGCTGTCGTACATCACCTCGTAGTCGCGGACAAACCGGTCGTTCTCGTCGCTCAGCATCCGGAATCGGAAAACCATTGACATCGTAGTATCTTTTTTATCGGTTGTTCAATCTCTTTCGCCGCCGTGCGTGTGCGCGCCAGATGCCGGGTGTGCGCCGCCCGCGAGGCGGTCGATCAGTATGCGGGTCTGATTTCTTCGTGTGTATTGCCGTATCCTGTCCCAGTCGCGCGGCAGCACCTCGCGGTTCCGCCAGATCGAATAACACCGCAGAATCTGCGCCTTAATGCCGGCGATGTCGTCGTTATCGACCGCGAATCCGGCGCCGGTTTCGCGCAGCAGCTCCGCCGCGACGTCGCGGGGGTCGCACAGCGCGAGGATCGGCTTGTTGGTGGGCAGGTAGTCGAAAATCTTGCCCGTGTATACCCCCTTGCGGCCCGTGGGATGGATCAGCACGAGGGTGTCGGCTCGCAGCATCCGCGCGAACGCCTCGTCGTGCGGAACCTCTCCGGCGACGTGCACGACGGAGGTTAGGTGCTCCGGAATGCGCACGTTCCGATGGTCGCCGATCAGTTCGATCCGGCACTCCTCCGCCCGCAGCGCCCCTTCGTGCAGCAGCTCCGACACGGCGCGAAACCAGTGGTCGGGGGTGATCGCCCAATAGAAATGTCCGACGAACGCCATCGTGAAGCGGGGCTGGAACGCGGCGTCGTGCACCTCGTCGAATTCGTAGCCGTTCATGACCCTCAGGAAGCGGTCGTGGCCGCAGATGCTGCGAAAACCCTCGATGATGGGGTCGGAGACCGTCGTTACGAGGTCCGCCGAGCGGAGAATCCTCCGCTCGTAGGGCACGATGCGGCGCTGGACGTAGCGCGGCGAGAGCGTAAGCTGCGACATCTCGTCGCGCATGTCGGCCACCCACCGGAATGCGTAGCCTTTCCGGCGCAGTCCGAGGGCGACCATGTGGGGCGCCAGCGGCATGTAGGAGCTCAGAACGACGTCGAACCCGCCCTGTGCGAAGAGCCGCCCGGCTTCGCGGAGGGCTCTGTGCCGCCACGTGAATTTCATGTCGGCCGTGGTGCGCACCATCAGCGAGTGGAGCTTGCGCCGGAGCCAGGCTCCTGTGCCCCTGGCCGTCCGGAGACGGGCGAGTTCCGACTCCGGAAAGAGGGGCGTGGCGACGTAGCGGATCTCGCAGCCGTGCCACGCGGCGACTTCGTCGCGCTCGCCCTCCGTGAGCACGGTCACCGAGTGGCCCGCCTCGCGGAAATAGCGGGCGAACGCCTCGATGCGGTACGAGGCGATGCTGTTTTTCGGATGGAAGCAGGTGCTTATGACGAGGATTCTCATGTCCGGTCGTGTGGGGCGTTCTGTCCGCGCGACACCTCCAGCAGGAATTGCATCGTGTCGCGGTCGTCGGGGTAGTCGTCGAGTGCCGGACGCTGGGCGCGGCCGAAGTCGGCGCGGCGCGGATGGGCCACGCACCGGCTCACCACGCACTGCAACTCGTCGTCGTGGGCCGCGAGCCACGCTTCCGCTTCGGCGGGCGTGTCGTAATAGGTGTAATGTATGCGGCTCAGCTCGCGCGGAAACTCCCGGCCCTCGGCGAGCACGGCTCCGTGCAGGTCGCGATAGGGCGTGCCGGTCATCGCGAGCAGCGCCCGGGTCTGGCGGTAGTTGTTGCCGTATTTGGGGTTGTGCGCCGCGGCCCGCAGCGGGGGCATGTATCCGCGCGGCAGGAAGAGCAGCGACACGCTGCGGCACCCGAGGCCCGAGTAGGCGAACAGGTCGTCGGCCAGTCCGGCCAGGTCGGCTTCCGTCTCCTCGCCCGAGAGCACGGCTGCCGAGTGGCGGCTGCCGCGCAGCAGCGTGGGGACGCCCGCATAGCGCGGGCGGAAGTAGCGGTTGGCGTGGTCGCTGCCCGTGGCGATCACGGCATCGGCTTCGGCGTCGTCGCCCGCGAGGGCCACGGGTGCCTCGGGGTCGATTTCGAGCAGCAGGCGCACGACGTATTCCGTCAGCACGCGGTCCTTGGCCGAGGGCTTCACGAGGCAGCGGTCTCCGGCCGCCACCACGCACAGCAGGTCGAAGAATCCGACCAGCGGAATGTTGCCCGCCATGACGACCAGCACGTCGGCGCGACGTGCGACGGGAAGCGGATAGCGTTCGAGCCACGCGGCGAGCCTGGCGCGGTCGAGCATGTCGGTGCGCAGCGCATCCACGGCCCGCCGGATTTCGGCGGGCGTGAACCAGGGATTTGCGGCGCAGGCCCCGGCGATGACTGCGGCCGTGTGCGCATCGTCGCCGAATGCCGCCAGCCGGTCGCCCAGCGTCGCGAATAGTTCGATCGCGTCTTTCATTACCGCAAAGATACGAATCGCACTCGAAACACGGTGCGTTTTCCACAATTTTGCATCGAGAAGCTCCGTCGGACGTCCCGCGCGGCGTC
>VSOO01000163.1 GCA_009774895.1 Alistipes sp.
TTTACATTCTTGGGTGTAAAATTGGGTGTTTGCTTTGCAATTTGCTGATTTTCAGCGTTTATTGCGGAGAGAGAGGGATTCGAACCCCCGGTACAGTTGCCCGTACACCGCATTTCGAGTGCGGCCCGATCGACCACTCCGGCACCTCTCCTTTTTCATTCGCGCCCCAGCCGGCGATACCGTCCGGAGCGGGAATTCGAGCGAAACCAGCACGAGGCTCGTTTCGGAGTGCAAATATAGGAATTATTTTTTCACTTCCGCACATTCGGGACAAAAATTTTGCCCGGAACGACATTTTTTCTCCGAAACCGCAAATTATACCTATCTTTGGGAGGGATTGCAAAACCCTGCCCGCGACCGCGTCGCACGTTCCGGTGGCACGAAACGACCGCCGGATACGAAAAAGGGTACGGTTTTCGTTATCCGAATGAGAAAGATTTACAAATCGTCCGTACGATGAAAACAACGCACATACTCGCAGGCGCGCTGTTGCTCGCCGCCTGCGCCGCAGGATGTTCGCCGACGCGCTACGCCTCGACCGGCAGCGCCTACGACGACCTCTACGCCACGCACGACCGCACCGCGATCTCGCAACGCAAGCAGGCGGAGGCCGAAAGCCGACGGGCACGGGCCGAGGCGGCCCAGGCCGAATGGGAGGCCCGCATGGCCGAAGCGCGCGCCCGGGCCGCCGAGGAGGAGTACTACGACAACGCCGCCGACATCGTGGCCGACAGCTACGAAAGCGCCTATGCCCGCCGCATGAGGGGTTTCCGCTCGGCGGAATACCGCATGCCGTCGAGCTACTACGCGCTGCGCTACGAGAATTCCGGCGCTTTCATGTTCGCCTCGGCATACGACCCGGCATTCTACAACATCATGGTCAGCGGCGACCAGGTGTGGGTCGAGCCCAAGTACATCACCTCCATGTTCGGTTCGTGGGGGGCCACGCCCTACTACGGCGGCTGGTACTTCGGCTGGAACCACCCGTCGTTCGGGTGGGGTTATCCCTCCTTCGGCTGGGGGTATCCCCACCATCCGTGGTGGGGGTGGAACTGGTCGATCGGCTACTGGCCGTGGCACGACCACTGGTGGGGTCACCCCGTGCCGCCCCACTACCATCCGGGCGGCGGTTCGCACCCGCGGCCGAACCGTCCCGACATCGTGCACCGTCCGGGCTTCACCTCGCCCGCCACGAACCGCAACTTCGGCACGCAGGCTCCCGCGGGCCGCGGCTCGAACTCGTCGTTCGGCGTGCGCAACCCCCAGGGCGGCGGCAGCATCCGCCCGGGCCAGAGCACGGGCCGCCCCTCCGGCAACGGCACCTCGCGCGGCGGCAGCATGAACCGCAGCAACCGCGGCGGCACGACCACGTTCGACCGCGGCAGCTCGAATTCGACATTCAACCGCGGCGGATCGCCCACGTACAACCCCGGCAGCACCCCCTCCTACAACCGGGGCGGCGGCTCCTTCACCCCGCCCTCGGGACGCAATGCGGGCGGACGATAACCGAATCTAAGGACAGCAGCAGATGAAACGCACAGCACTCTTTCTGACCGCGGCGTTCGCGATCGCGTCCGCCACGACCGCAGCGGCACAGCAGCTCAGCACGGGCGGCATGATGGCGGATAACGACATCGTGATGCCCACCGACCTGCTCGAACTGTCGCAGACGCAGTTCAACTTCGGCACGGCGCGTTCGATGGCCATGGCCGGAGCTTTCACGTCGCTCGGCGCCGACCTCTCGTCGATGTCGATCAACCCCGCGGGTCTGGGCATGTACCGCCACAGCGACCTCTCGATCACGCCCCTGGTGACCCTCGCGCGCGCCGACAACTCGGCCGCGGCATGGGACAATGCCGAGGCGCCGAGCACCAACGCACGCAACCGGTTCGCCATGGGGAACATAGGCTTCGCCGTGAACGTATTCCAGGGCGGCGGCACGCTCACGAGCCTCACGATCGGCTTCGGATACAACCGTCTGGCCGACTTCAACTACGCGCAATCCTTCCGCCAGGGCGGCAACATCGGCTCGATCGCCGACATGTACTCGATGCAGCTGCGTTACAGCGGCCTCGTGGCGACCGACATCATGGGCGACAACCTCAGCTGGAACCGCGTGGGCACCGACCTGTGGAACGCCGTGCTCGGCTACAAGTGCGGGCTCACCGACGACCCCGGACGCGACGGGGAGTGGTCGCCCACATGGATCGGCGGCGACCGGTCGCCCGCAGGCATCGACATCGGCCAGTATGCCGGCCTGGTAAGCCGCGGCTCGGCGGGCGAGTACGCCCTCTCGGCCGGCGCCAACCTGAACAACAAGTTCTACGTGGGCGTCACGCTCGGCATACAGTCCTTCTACCAGCGCAAGGACTACTACTACGCCGAGGACTACTCCTATCCGACGCCCGACGGCACGGACCCCGAGCTGAACTACCAGCTGCAATACGCGCGCCTCAACCAGACGGTGATCGTGGACGGCACGGGCGTGAATTTCAAGATCGGCGCGGTATACCGCCCCGTCGAGAGCCTGCGCATCGGAGCGGCGTTCCACACCCCCACCTACTACGCTTTCGACCGCAAGTTCCAGGGCGCCATGTCGTCGCTGACGCGCGTGAACCGCGACGTCGATCCCGACATCCACCCCACCGACGGCAAGCTGGCGCTCGACGACGCGACTCCCGTGCTGGTGGACAACGGCTCCGACGACTGGGCCTTCGCCGGGCCCTCGCGCCTGCTGGTGGGCGTCTCCTACACCCTCGGGCGCCTCGGCATCGTAGCCATCGACTACGAACGGGCCTGGTATAACGGCATGCGCATGAAACGTGCTCCGGCAGGCATCCCGAACGCGATGTACAACGATGCGATGCGCACCGGATTCAAGGCCTCGAACACGTTGCGCGCCGGCCTGGAAGTGCGCCCCGTGCCCGCCGTGGCGCTGCGTGCGGGCTTCGGATACTCCGGCTCGCGGCTCGCCGACGACCATACGGTCTTCTCGTCGCCCGCGACACGGCGCGTCACCTACTGCTCGGCCGGCGTGGGCTTCACGCTCTCGCGCCATGTGGTGCTCGACGCGGCATACAGCTACCAGAACACCCGCCAGACGGACTACGCGCTCTACTATGCCGACGAGATTTTCCCGGACGGCACCGTGGCGTCGAACGCCAGCGACCTCTTCTCGACGACCTGGAAACGCCACAACATCGCGCTGACGCTCGGGTTCCGGTTCTGACCCCCGCGCCCGCACCGACGACGACCGGACACCCCCGCCGAGGGTGGCCGGTCGT
>VSOO01000164.1 GCA_009774895.1 Alistipes sp.
TACGTCGATCCCCGCACGCCGGTCGAGGTCGTGGGATTCGAGAATTTCACCATCATCGTAAAAACCGTAACCGAATAAAACTTGCAAATTATGGAAATTCAAATGGGGTTGTTCGCGCTCTTCGCGTTCTTAGGCCTGGTGGCCGTATGGCTCATCTTCTATTTCATTCCCGTGGGACTGTGGTTCTCGGCCCTGGTCTCGGGCGTGCACATCAGTCTGTTGCAGCTCATCCTCATGCGCTGGCGCAAGGTGCCGCCCTCGATCATCGTGTCGTCGATGATCGAGAGCACGAAAGCGGGCCTGAAACTCGATCCCAACGAGCTGGAGGCCCACTACCTCGCCGGCGGTAACGTCACGAACGTGGTCCACGCCCTCGTGTCGGCGCAGAAAGCCAACATCATGCTCGACTTCAAGATGGCGACGGCCATCGACCTCGCGGGCCGCGACGTGTTCGAGGCCGTGCAGATGTCGGTGAACCCCAAGGTCATCAACACGCCCCCCGTAGCCGCTGTGGCCAAGGACGGCATTCAGCTCATCGCCAAGGCCCGCGTGACGGTGCGCGCCAACATCAAGCAACTGGTCGGCGGCGCCGGCGAGGAGACCGTGCTGGCACGCGTGGGCGAAGGCATCGTGTCGTCGATCGGCTCGGCCGCATCGCACAAGATCGTGCTCGAAAACCCCGACTCGATCTCGCGCGTGGTGCTCGAAAAGGGACTCGACGCCGGCACGGCGTTCGAAATCCTCTCGATCGACATCGCCGACATCGACGTGGGCAAGAACATCGGCGCCCAGCTCCAGATGGACCAGGCCCAGGCCGACAAGAACATCGCGCAGGCCAAAGCCGAGGAGCGCCGCGCCATGGCCGTAGCCCTCGAACAGGAGAACAAGGCCAAGGCGCAGGACGCACGCGCCAAGGTGATCCTGGCCGAGGCCGAGGTGCCGCTGGCGATGGCCGAAGCGTTCCGCAACGGCAACCTGGGCATCATGGACTACTACAAGATGAAGAACATCATGGCCGACACGTCGATGCGCGAGACCATCGCGCGCCCCGACAAGAAGTAACCCGGGCCGCTCTGCCACGAGGGCCCGCACGATGCGGGCCCTCGTTTACTAACCCGCCTCAACACATACTGTATGACCCGACTCACCATTCCGCTCTGCACGGCGCTCTGCACGTGCATGTTTTCGGTCCTCGAAGCCGCACCGCGAACCGATTTCCCGGGCACGGCGACGGACCGCGCCCCGAAACGCGAAGCCCGCATCGCCGCGCGCACGGAGCGACACCGCCTCGACGGCAAGGAGAACAACGTCTTCCTGACATTCCTCTCCACAGGCGTCACGGGCCACGGACAAGGAATGGTCCGCCTGAAACTCGAATACAGCCGCCAGATCCGCGGCAACCTCTACTGGGGCTGCTCGGCCGCAGCCATGACCACCGCAGGCTATCTGTGGGAAGGCGACGGATTCGAACCCGGCGGCTGCTCCTACAACAACTTCTCGCAGGACATCTTCAAATTCGACGGCATGGCTTTCTACCGGCTGCCCGTGATCCGCAGCCGCCTCTTCTTCCGGGTCGGCGCGGGCGTCGGCGTCGGCATACACCGCATTCTCGACTACGAGGAGCTCTTCCGCAACGACTGCCGCCTGCTGCCCTACCTGAACATCGAAGCGGCATGGATTCTGCGCTGCGCCAAGGGATTCGAGCTGAAGTTCTCGCCCACGGTGCTGCTCGTGCCGTCCGAGTTCTCGGTTTCGCCCGTGAAGCTGGGCGGCCCGACGCACAAAATTCCCTGGTTTACCGACGCCGGACTTTCGCTCACCCTGGGCTGGCGCTTCTGACGCAATGCGGAGCGTCCGGGGCCCTTTCCGGCACCGCGGGGCGGAGTTTGCGAAGCTCCACCCCGAACGCCCGCGTACGATCCGCTACGTCCCCGGCGGCGGCGCATGCTCGCTGAGGCCGCTCTGCGTGCGCTCCGCGGCAGCCGACGCTTTTGCGGAACGATGCGGAACCGTGCACGGCAGTGCCGATGCCACCGCCGGCGGCATCGGTAGCGGCGCACGCACGAAATTACGCGCCCGAACGCTGGTATTTAATCCGCTTTTCCGTATATTTGATACAGTCTGATGTTATTTGTTTGACTGTAAACAGATTAAAAAGAATTCGCGTGAGGTGTGGGCAACGGATAAGAAATTAGTAAGCCTCTGTGGAACACCATGTTTCTCACGCTTTCAAATAACTCTCTTACTGGGTACAAAGGTAACATTTATTCCGGAAAAAGCAGTCTGTTTCAGTCGGAAATCCGTCTAAAATCTTATCAGTTCATGTTCTGTGGAGTAGAATACGGCTACTCGCCATAGAGAGACCGTATTTTCCATAGCCACAGGCAAAGGTAGTCCGTGTTCTTGTCGGACATTGCAAGGTCAAGCCCTTCGGGTTTCGGGGAAAATCATCCTCGCCCGGAGGGCTTGCGGTATTTTCCCTCGAAAACCTTGCATGTCCTGAACACGACCTTTTAAGCCTGCGACTATGGGAACTCCGGCCCCATAAGCCGGAATAACAAAAAATATAAGATTATGCAGACGGACAACATTGCAAAAAGAGGAAACAATCCCGACCTGCTTTCCGGCATCTTAAGCGTACAAGTAAGAAACGAGGACAAGATTACGGAACATGACCGTATCTATTGTCAGAGCCAGCAGGATTTGCTCTACAAGACGCTCGACCAGATCGACCGATGGTATGCCCTCTTCAAAGAGGACGCGGAACAGTACAAAGAAAAATTCAAGTTCAAATACGAGGAGAACGGCAAAACCACGTACAAAAACTATCATGCGTATAATCACTACGATGACGAAAGCTATTCCCACAACGAGTTCAAACCGTTCGACATCATCAATGATCTGGTGGATAAGAACTGCAATGCCAATGCAAATTTCGCCAACCGCATCATTTCCTATTTTAACAAGACCTATAACGTGTCCGTACCTGTTCCGAAGATTGACGAGAAGACGCTGCACATGGGATTCCGTCCCGTCTATGAAACCTATGTGGATATGGTCATAGAACATCTCGGCGGCAAAAGTTTCCGTGAAACTGCGGAAGAGGAACTGCTTAAACGTTTTTTACAAACGGTCAAACCTTCCTGTTGGAGCAAGGTAAAGCCCGAACTGAAGAAAGACAAAATCATATTCCCGGACATCGTTCGCTGGAACAATATTCATCTTGAGTATCACCATGAGTACGAGTTTGAATATGGCACAAAACAAGAGGTGGATACCTTC
>VSOO01000165.1 GCA_009774895.1 Alistipes sp.
CTGACTTTGTGTCTATGTGACAGGCGGAGAGGCGGAGAGGCGGAGAGGGGATGTCCGTATGCCTTGCCGGCGGTCGGCGATGCGAAGAAAGGAAAACCGCTCTCCGGGAATTCCCCCGGAGAGCGGTTGCATGTGGTTCGGACGGAGTCCGGCAAGGCCGGGCAGGATCAAAGCAAGACCGGGCAAGACCGGGCAAGGTGCCGTAATGCCTACAATGCTTCGCCCACGACGTAGGTGCTGCCGCCGATGAAGATCATGTCGGCGGCCGTAGCGAGGGTGCGGGCGCGTTCCACGGCCGCGGGTACCGACTCGATCACTTCGCCGCGGAGTCCGTAGATGGCGGCCTTTTCGGCCAGGCGTGCGGCGGGCAGCGAGCGCTCGCTCTGCGCCTGGGTGAAGAGGTAGTGGGCCTCGCGGGGCAGCAGGGGCAGGATGTGGGCCAGGTCCTTGTCCTGTACGAAGCCTACCACGCAGTAGAGTTTGTCGTAGGTCGCTTCGCGGAGCTGCTCGGCCACATAGGCGATGCCGTGGGGGTTGTGTCCCGTGTCGCATACGATGTGCGGCTCGCGGGCGAGCGTCTGCCAGCGGCCCTGCAGCGAGGTGTTGGCTGCGGCGTCGCGCAGTCCTTCGAGGAATGCGCGGCGGCTGATCGAGAGGGGCGTCTCCTCGTGGAGGAAGTCGATGGCGGCGGCGGCCGTCACGATGTTGTGGCGCTGGTAGCTGCCGCCCAGGTCGAGCGCGGCCTCGAAGACGCGGCCGTCGCGCTCGCGGCGCAGGCGGAAGAGGCTGCGGCCCTCGCTGGAGCCCTGCGGCTCGCACGTGAAAGCCTCTTCGGCGCGGATGAGTTTCGATTTGTTCTCGGCGGCTGCGGCTTCGAACACCTCGTCGTAGGCCTTGTTCGCCTCGCCTAACAGCAGCGGGATGCTCTTCTTGACGATGCCCGCCTTCTCCGCGGCGATCTTCTGCAACGTGTCGCCCAGCAGCGCCGTGTGTTCGAGTCCGATGTTGGTCACGACACTCAGGATGGGCATGACGATGTTCGTGGCGTCGAGCCGTCCGCCGAGCCCCGTCTCGATCACGGCGACCTCCACGTCGCTCTGCGCGAAGTAGTCGAAAGCCAGCGCTGCGGTCATCTCGAAGAACGTGAGCTCCGAGGCGACCATTGCGTCGTGGTGCTTGTCCACGAAATTGACCACCTTCTGCTTGGGGATCATCTCGCCATCGACGCGGATGCGTTCGCGGAAGTCCTTCAGGTGGGGCGAGGTGAACAGTCCGGTGCGGTATCCGGCCTGTTGCAGCACGGAGGCGATCATGTGCGACACGGAGCCCTTGCCGTTGGTGCCCGCCACGTGGATGGTGAAGAAGTTGCGCTGCGGGTTGCCGATGCTGCGGCAGAATGCGGCGATGCGGTCGAGGCCCGGTTTGTAGGCCGTGAGCCCTTTGGTTTCGTAGGCCGGAAGCGACGAGAAGAGGAATTCGAGCGTCTGGGTGTAGTTCATATCGGAGTTGGGATTAGGGTACGAGGTAGTTCTTCTTCCGCACGCGGTAGGCGATGTAGTAGAGGATGCAGAGCAGCATCACGAGTTGGGCGGTGCGGCCGATCCAGTCGCCGTAGCGCGTGTAGAAGGTCTGTTCGGTATTGAGGGCGAGTGTGTCGGTGAGCACGCCGCGGCGCTCCCAGCCGAGGGTCTGTCCCACGTCGCCGCGGGCGTCGATGAAGCCCGAACGCCCCGTGTTGGCGGAGCGGGCGATGGCCCGGCGGTGCTCCACGGCGCGCAGACGCGAGAGGGTGAACAGGTGCTTGTAGCCCGGCGTGTCGCCCCACCAGCCGTCGTTCGAGATGATGAACATGGCCTCGGCGCCGTTGCGCACGAAGCTGCCGAAGAAGTCGCCGTAGAGACCCTCGTAGCAGATGGCCGGGCCGACGGTCGCGGCGGTGTGGTCGAACGTGGTGCCGTCGTGTCCCACGCCCAGCTGTCCCAGCGTGCCGCCGAGGTCGATCACCAGGAAGTCGAGCCACTCGAAGAGCCACGGCAGCGGGGTCTTCTCGGCTCCGATCACGAGTCGGGCCTTGTGGTGGAGGCGGATGCGGCCCGTGGTGTCGATTCCCACGGCGGAGTTGAAGTGGTCGTACCACGTGCCGTCGGACATGCGGCGCGCGGTGCGCGTGCGTGCGCTGCGGCCGTAGGCGCGGTCGGTGTTGGCGCCCGTAATGAGCATCGCCCCGGGGTGGAGCGCCCGCAGCGTGTCGGTCAGCTCGGTCCAGAAGGCGCCGGGCGTCGCGGCGAAGAGCGGCGACGGCCCCAGGGCGGGCTCCCAGTAGTAGCCCGGCACGGCGGTTTCGGGCAGGACGATGAACTGCGCGCCGGCCGGCACGTCGGCGATCAGGTCGATCAGGTTGCGCTCCTGGCGCTCGGCGCTGCCGTTGAATTTGTCGTAGCAATCGACATTGGGCTGTACGACCGACACGCGGATGCTGCCCGCATCGGGCTGCGCGTAGGTCGCGTAGCGGAGCAGCGAGGCGCCCGTCGGGAGCAGGACGACGGCCGCGGCGGCGATCCACCGTCCCGTGCGGCGGGGCGCACGCAATGCCTCGAAGAGGCAGATGTTGCTCACCAGCACCCACAGCGAGCCGCCGAATACGCCCGTGTATTCGTACCACTGCACCAGGCGCACGTCGTGCGAGAATCCGTTGCCGAGGATGAGCCACGGCCACGAGAACTCGCCCGTGGTGTACCAGTATTCGGTGGTGATCCAGGCGGCGACGAGCAGGGTGTATGCCAGGGACTTGGGCGCCTTTTTCGAGACGGTGTGGTAGAGCATGAAGGCGATCATGTTGAGCGTGACCGAAGCCAGCGTGGCGGCGACGGGACCCACGGGTGTGGCAAACCATATCCACCAGATCGTCAGTATGTTCCAAAGCGAGAAAGTGAGTGCGGCCCAGCCGAAGACGCGCCACCACGAGCGGCGCGACGCGTCGTACGAGGCGCTGATCCAGAGCAGCGGAACGAGCGCCGCGGGGAGCGTGAGCCCCGTCATGCCGAGCCACCCCGCGGAGAGCAGGAGCGCCGATGCGAGGACAGCTGCGATTCTGAGTAACATGGGCCTGTGAGATTTCATCCGCAAAAGTAGTCAAAGCCGTCCACATTTCAAAGTTATTTCCGCATCATTTGGGCCGTGCGGGGGTAGCTCCGCGCCGGTGTCGTCGGGTCGCTGCGGAGCCGGGCGCCGCTGCGGAGCAAAAAAACGTCCGGAACTGCGAGCGTCTCGGTTTTTTTGCG
>VSOO01000166.1 GCA_009774895.1 Alistipes sp.
CGATCGACACATGTGTGTAGCGCTGCGTCGTCTCCAGTGAGGAATGCCCCAGCATCTCCTGCACCTGGCGGATGCCGGCACCCCCTTCGAGCAGGTGCGTGGCGAACGAGTGGCGGAAGGTATGCGGGCTGATGGTCTTGTCGATGCCCGCGCGGCGCGCGGCGTCGCGGATGATCGTGAAGACCATCACGCGCGAAAGGGCCTTGCCGCGGTTGTTCAGAAAGAGCGTATCCGCCCCGGCGAACTTGCGGGGGCGCTCGTCGAGGTAGCACTGGATCTTGTCGCGCGCCATGGCGCTCACCGGCACGAGGCGCTGCTTGTCGCCCTTGCCCGTCACGCGGATGTATCCCTCGCCGAAGAAGAGGTCGCCCAGGCGCAGCGACGTGAGCTCCGAGACACGCAGCCCGCACGAGTAGAGCACTTCGAGCATGGCGCTGTCGCGGCGTCCCTTGGCCGTCGAGCGGTCCACGGCGGCGATGATGCGGTCGATCTCTTCGGTCGAGAGGATGTCGGGCAGCGAGCGGCCGAACTTCGGCGTCTCGATGAATTCGGCGGGCGACGACTCCAGGTCGCCCGCGAGCAGCAGGTAGTTGAAGAAGCTGCGGATGCCGCTCAGGATGCGGGCCTGGGAGGTCTTCTCGCGGCCGTGGTCGTAGAGCCAGGCCATGTAGCGCTCGATCATGCCGGCCTCGACGTCGGCGGGCGCCGCGTCGTAGAACAGCAGCACGAAGTGGGCGAACTGCGACAGGTCGCGCATGTAGGACTCCACCGTGTTGTCCGCAAGCCGCTTTTCGAGCCGAATGTAGGTGCGGTAGCGGCGGGAAATTTCCACCCAGTTTTTCGTGTTTTCTGCCATAAATCCGTAACTTTGTTCTCCGCAAAGATAGCGTAAATCCGGCGATCGTGTCGCATGCCGTGCAATTCGGACGCCGCAGCGGCCGCGGGCATCCCGCGCCCCGCCGCCCGCGTCCCGCCGCACGGCCGGAAACGCTCGAAGCACCCCAAAACCATCCGAACGATGAACTACGTAGAACTGAACATCGCGGCGAGCGGCGAGGAGGCCGAGATCCTCACGGCGCTGCTGGCCGACTGGCCTTTCGAGAGCTTCTCGGAGGAGGGCGGCGCCCTGCGGGCCTACATCCCCCAGGAGAAGCTGGCCGACTGCAAGAGTGAAGTGGATGCCCTGCTCGACGCGCGGGGCGCACTGCGGCGCACCTACCTCACCATCGACGACTGCAACTGGAACGCCGCATGGGAGAGTGACTTCCAGCCCGTGGACATCGACGGCCGGCTGCTGATCCGGGCGCCGTTCCATGCGCCGGCGGCCGATGCGTCCGCCGAAGTGGTCATCATGCCGCGCATGTCGTTCGGCACCGGCCACCACGCCACCACCTACCTTATGACCGAGGCGCTGCTGGAGCTCGACCTGCGGGGCCGGCGCGGCCTCGACGCCGGCAGCGGCACGGGCGTGCTGGCGATCGCGGCGGCGAAATGCTGCGGCGCCGCGGCGGTCGATGCCGTGGACATCGACGAGTGGGCCGAGGCCAGCTGCCGCGAGAATGCCGCAGCGAACGGCGTGGCGGACCGCGTGCGGCCGCTGCGCGGCGACGTGGGATGCGCCTCGGGCGGACCCTACGACTTCATTCTGGCCAACATCAGCCGCAATATCCTCACGGCCTGCATGCCCCGCTTCGCCGCGATGCTCGCGCTGGGCGGCGACCTGCTGCTGAGCGGCTTCCTCGACCGCGACGAACAGACGGTGCGCGAGGCCGCCGAGGCCGCGGGCGTGCGGCCCGTGCGTGCGGCCCGCCGCGAGGGCTGGACGGTACTCCACTGCCGGCGCGAGGCGTGAAGAGCTACAAGGGGCGGGGCATCGTGCTGCACACGCTCAAATACGGCGACTCGTCGCTGATCGTGCACCTGCTCACCGACACCGGCGGCCGCCGCAGCTACATGGTGCAGGGGGTGCGCAGCACGCGCGGACGCGGTTCGAAAGCCGCGCTGTTCCAGCCCATGTTCGCCGTGGAGTTCGAGGGGCTCGAATCGCCGCGCATGCAGATGGACCGCTTCCGCGAGGTGCGCAGCGGCTTGGTGTTCCGCACGCTGCCCTTCGACGTGCGCAAATCGACCGTCGCGCTCTTCATGGCCGAGGTCCTCTACCGACTGGTGAAGGAGAGCGAACGCAACGAGGCGCTGTTCGACTTCGTGTGGGGCTCGGTGGAGGCGCTCGACGCCCTCGACGAGGGCACGGCCCACGTTCATCTGTGGTTCCTGGCCCAGCTCAGCCGTCTGCTGGGCTTCGCCCCCGGCAACGACTACGCCGAGGGCGACTGGTTCGACGTGCGTGAGGGGCGATACACCCCCCGGCCCCCCCGGCAGCCTCCCTGCCTCACGCAGGAGGAGGCCCGCACGCTGGCGCAGCTGCTCGGCTGCGACGTCCGCGCGCTCGGCGCCCTGAGCCTCGACCGGCGGCGGCGCGTGGAGTTTCTCGACGCCATGCTGGCCTACTACGGCTACCACCTCGACGCAATGGGCGCCGTGCAGTCGCTCCACGTCCTGCGCGAAGTATTCTGAGGAGACGGAGGCCGCTCCGGCAACGCTATCCGCGTGCGGCGGCGCCCCTCCCCCGGTCTGCGCCGCCCGGGGTGTTCCGGCACCCGGCGTTCCGCGCGGCAGAAGCGGGCGTTCGGGGGCGCATTGCGGGCGGAAATCGTTTTTTTCGCATCGGAAAACGCAGAAATTCCGATAAAAATGCTTTTTTTTGCACCCTGAACCCAAACCGAACGAATGCATGAAAAGAGTGCTCCTTACCTTCGCCGCGACGCTGGGCCTGTGGGCCGCTGCCGCGCAGCAGACTCCTGAATCCGCCGGAACCGATTGTCCAGCCACGCAGCCTGCTGAGGTCGCATGCACCGCCGAAGCGTTACCGCAGCCAACGCCCGTCTATCCCCCCGCGCGCTGGAACAAGGTGCTCGAACGCCTGCCCCGTGTCTCGGGCTATGCCCAGCTGGGCTACGAGGGCGGCACCGACGTGTCCACCTTCCTGGTGAAGCGCGTGCGTCTGATCCTCGCGGGCGACCTGGCGCCGAAACTCGGCTACCGCGTGCAGCTCGAACTGCTCGCACCCCGCATGGTCGATGCCTTCATCGACTACCGCCCCCTGCGCCAGCTCAAGCTCAAGGCCGGCGAATTCAAGATCCCCTTCACGATCGAGAACACGGATTACACCCCGCTCAACATGGAGTTCATCGAGTACCCGATGGGGC
>VSOO01000167.1 GCA_009774895.1 Alistipes sp.
GGTATATATCAAGATAGAGGCTTTTGCTGCCGTCCGCCAATTCTTTCATCCGAAGACGTATCGGTTCCTTGACTTTCGAGGGTTTTCTTACTCGGGGCATAATGTCTCTTTTTTACTCGTTCTTCCTGCCGCAAAGGTAGAAAGAATTATCCGAATTGAGGAACAAATAAGAAACAAAAATGCACCGAAAAAGAACCGAACAACTGCAAAGGATGTGAACAAGTGAAAATGAAATAACCGTTATAATATACTGATATATCGGTATTTTATCTTCATTTGATTAGCTCTTGTTTTCATTTCCGAATCTTACTTTATAAATGTAGGAAATTCAATCTGAAGAGGGAATTAGGCGAACATCTTGCCGCGTCGTATCCATCTATGGATATAGGCGTGGGGCTGTTGCTTATTTTATCTTCATGGTTTCCTACGACCTACTCTAATAAAATAAGTCTCCGGCACCACGCTTTCTGTTTACTCCAATCAAAACATAACCCTTATGCCGTATCGGTGCCGGAACGACATAACCTGAACTTTTTCAATACCATGAAGAAACTCATTCTGGTCGTGACGGTCATCGCCGCATCGTTCTGCGCCGAAGCGCAGACCATTTTGCCGAACGGCAAAAGCATTCCCATCCGGCTTACATCGGAAATCCGAAGCAACCCCAAAGACAAGAATCCGGCGGCTCCCACGGCAATCGTAGATGCCGACATCAAGGACGACCACGGCATCCACACACTGATCCGCCGAGGTACTCCCGTAGAGATCGCCTCGGAAATCAAGAAAGCGAAAGGCGTAGGCAAAGGCGCCTGCATCCGCCTCGACTTCCTATCGACAACTGCCGTGGACGGCCAGCGCATCCGCCTTCAAGGCAATTTCATCCGCGAGGGCGAAAACCGGAAAGGCACCGCACTCGGCGTCGGACTGGGTATAGGACTGACCGTATGCTGGCCCTGCCTGTTCTGCTTGTGTATCAAGGGCGAGAAACTCGTCATCCGTGAAAATACACTGATCCAGAACGTAGTGACCAACGACACCTACCGCATCGTCACGAATCCGGAGCAATAGCTCCCCGCCCCCCTACCGTCCGCAAACCGCAACCGCCCATGCGGACCGGGAGCAACGAAAGTCGGCGCACTCCTTTCGGAATGCGCCGACTGTTTGCGGAACGGACGGTGTCCGTTACATCATGCCGCCCATACCGCCTGCGGGCATCGGGGGCATGGCGGGCTGCTCCGACTTCTTCTCGGCCAGCACGCACTCCGTCGTGAGGAACATCGACGCGATCGACGCCGCATTTTCGAGCGCCACGCGCGACACCTTCGTCGGGTCGATGATGCCCGCCTTGAGCATGTCCTCGTAACGGTCGTCGCGGGCGTTGTAACCGAAGGCACCCTCGCCCTCGCGCACCTTATTGACCACCACCGAGCCTTCGCCGCCGGCGTTCGACACGATCTGACGCAGCGGCTCCTCGATCGCACGCTTCACGATCTGAATACCCGTCGTCTGGTCGTCGTTGTCGCCTTTCAGGCCCTCAAGCGCGGCCGTAGCACGGATGTAGGCCACGCCGCCGCCCGGCACGATGCCCTCCTCGACCGCAGCACGGGTCGCAGCCAGCGCGTCGTCCACGCGGTCCTTCTTCTCCTTCATCTCGACCTCGGTGGCCGCACCCACGTAGAGCACCGCCACGCCGCCGGCGAGCTTCGCCAGACGCTCCTGGAGCTTCTCCTTGTCGTAGTCCGACGTGGCCTTCTCGATCGAGGCACGGATCTGCGACACACGTGCGGCGATGTCCTCCTTGCGGCCGGCACCATCGACGATCGTCGTGTTCTCCTTGTTGAGCGTCACCTTGTCGGCCGTACCGAGCATGGCGAGCGAGGCATCCTCGATCTTCATGCCCTTGTCGGTCGAAATGACCGTACCGCCGGTGAGCACCGCGATGTCCTCCAGCATCTCCTTGCGGCGGTCGCCGAAGCCCGGAGCCTTGCAGGCCGCGATCTTGAGCGTGCCGCGCAGCTTGTTCACCACGAGGGCCGACAGGGCCTCGCCGTCCACGTCCTCGGCGATGATGAGCAGCGAGCGTCCGCTCTGCGCCACGGGCTCCAGCACACCCATGAGCTCCTTCATCGTCGAAATCTTCTTGTCGGTAATCAGGATGTAGGGTTTTTCGAGCTGTGCCTCCATCTTCTCGGGATCGGTGATGAAGTAGGCCGAAATATAGCCGCGGTCGAACTGCATGCCCTCGACTACCTCGACGTGCGTCTCGGTGCCCTTGGCCTCCTCCACGGTGATCACGCCCTCCTTATTGACCTTGGCCATCGCCTCGGCGATCAGCCGGCCGATGTTGTGGTCGTTGTTGGCCGAAATCGTAGCCACCTGCTCGATCTTGTCGTTGTCCGTGCCCACGGTCTGGCTCTGCTTGCGCAGCGACTCAACCACCACGGCCACGGCCTTGTCGATGCCGCGCTTCAGGTCCATCGGGTTGGCGCCGGCCGTAACGTTCTTCAGGCCCACGCCGATGATCGACTGTGCGAGCACCGTCGCGGTCGTCGTGCCGTCACCTGCGTCGTCGTTGGTCTTCGAAGCCACCTCGCGCACCATCTGGGCGCCCATGTTGGCGAATGCATCCTCCAGCTCCACCTCCTTGGCTACCGACACGCCGTCCTTGGTGATCTGGGGCGCACCGAATTTCTTGTCGATGATGACGTTGCGGCCTTTGGGACCGAGCGTCACCTTCACTGCGTTCGACAGCGCATCGACACCCTCCTTGAGCAGCTCGCGCGCTTCCACGTTATATTTGATCTCCTTTGCCATAGCTCGTTTCCGTTTTTAGATGATTGCCAAAATATCGTTCTGCTTCATGATGAGGTAGGTTTCGCCCTCGATCTGAATCTCCTGACCGGCATACTTGCCGTAGAGCACCTGATCGCCCTCCTTGACCTCCATCGTGACCTCCGAAGTGCCGGGACCCACAGCCACGACTTTGCCTGCCAGGGGTTTCTCCTTTGCCGTGTCGGGAATAATCAGTCCGCCGGCGGTCTTCTCCTCCGCGGGATTCGGCAGAATCAGCACACGGTCCGATAACGGTTTTACGTTCATAGTTTCTGTGTTTTATAGGTTAATCGAATATTCTCGTTTGCATCTTCACATGCATCAATCGGTGTGCCAACCCGCTTTTGGCAGGTTCCGCCCTCCGGATTGACAGCACATTCT
>VSOO01000168.1 GCA_009774895.1 Alistipes sp.
GAATCGACCTGGATCGGCGGCATGGGCGTGGTGATGTTCGCGCTGGTGATCCTGCCCTCGCTGGGCAAGAGCAAGATGACGCTGAGCAACGTCGAGATGTCGTCGCTGGCCAAAGACAACTTCCGCTACCACACGCAACTGCTCATGCGCCTGCTGCTTGTGGTTTACCTGGGTCTGACCGTCGTATCGACCCTGCTGCTCAAGATGGCGGGCATGACGTGGTTCGATGCCCTGTGCCACGGCATGTCGGCATGCGCCACGAGCGGGTTCTCGACCCGCAATGCCAGCATCGGCTACTACGACAGCGCAATGATCGAAACGATCCTGAGTTTCACGATGGCCGTAGCCGGCATCCACTTCGGCCTGATCTACGCCACGCTCACCGGCAAGCGCAGCAACCTGTTCCGCTCGGAGGTCACCCGCTGGTATGTGGGCATGCTGCTGGCCGGCTCGGCCGTCATCGCCGTGAGCCTGCGCCTCGCGGGGCTCTACCCCGCTTTCACCACGGCGTTCCGCTACGCCTCGTTCCAGTTCGTATCGCTGGTCTCGACCACGGGTTTCGCCACGGCCGACACCAATCTGTGGACGCCGCTGGCCGTAGTGCTGCTGATCTTCGGATCGCTCGTCTGCGCCTGTGCGGGTTCGACCTCGGGCGGACTGAAGGTCAATCGCCTGATCCTCGCCTGCAAGATGATGAAGGCCCGCATCCGGCGGCAGCAGCATCCCAATGCCGTGATCCGCATCAAGCTCGACGGCGCGATGCAGGAGAACGAGACGGTCAATTCGGTCATGGTATTCATCGTGGCCTACCTCATGCTCACGCTGGCCGGCACGGTCGTGGGCACACTCTTCGGCATCGACCTCGAAACGAGTTTCACGGGCTCCGTGGCCTGCCTGGGCAACGTGGGCCCCGGATTCGGCGAGGTAGGGTCGCTGAGCAACTACTCGGTACTGCCCTCCGGCATGCGCATCGTGTGCACGCTGCTGATGCTGCTGGGCCGTCTGGAGATCTTCGGACTCATACAGCTCTTTTTCATGAAATGGTGGAGATAAAAATCATGCGAAATATGTCATTGTGGAGAATTTGCCTGGCCGCGGGGCTGGTACTCGCCGCCCCCGGGGTGCAGGCGCAACAGGTCGCCGCCCGCATCGCCGGCCTGGAACAGAGAGAGGATTACATGTCGCTGCTTCGCGAGGAGGCCCGGCTCCAGGAGCGCGAGGACTCGATCGCGCAGGCCGTGGCGGACCTCCGCCGCCGCTTCCGCGAGGAACCCGCGCTCCGCAGCAGCCACACGCAGCGCATCCTCGACATGGAGGAGGCGATCTTCGACCTGCGCAATGCCCGCGGCCGCCTCACGGACCGCATCGGGGCCATCGAGCAGGAGTGGGTGCTGGCCAACCTCGGCAATCCGCAGCCGGAGGCACGGGGCGACGCTCCGGCGCTCATCCCCGAGGAGCGCAAGGTGCGCAACCTGATCTACAACCCCTGCTTCCGGGAGCAGCTTCCGGCGCCCGACTACGCCGCGCTCCGCGAGGCCCAGGAGCGCGAAGCCGCCGCCGCCGCATGCGCCGAGCGCTGCCTGGCGCACTACAACGACCTGGCCGTGACGGCGGGACTCTACGCCGCGACCCCCTCGGAACACGAAGCCGCGGAGCTGCTCGCACGCTTCCGCACGACCCAGCAGGCGCTGCGCGCCACGGCCGACACCCTCGCACGCACCTGGAGCGACATCTACGACGACAAGACCTACGCCTACGCCTACCTGCTCGACAAGCTGGGGCAGGATGCCATCCTCGAACGCGAGGAGCAGCTCCACGCCCGTGCGGCGCAGGAGCTCGCCGCACTGCGCGACACGTGCGCGTCGGAGGCACTGGCCGACTACTGTCTGCGCAAGCGCGTGGCCGCGGACTACGAAGCGCAGCTCGCGGAGCTGCTGCGGCTCGATGCCGCCCGCGACTCGCTGCGTGAAGCCTCGATGCGCCTGGAGGCGATCGACTACCGCCTGCCGCGCGTGGTCGTGCGCGAACGCTCCTTCCTCGACTACGCCCCCATCGAGTACGCGGCCGTATCGCCCTACACCTACCAGAACCCCATCCCCGAGTGCCGCATCCACCCCCACGGCACGATCTACCGGCTGCTGCTCGGCACGTTCAACACCAAGCGCGCGGCGGCGCTCTTCCGGGGCGCGCACCCGCTGAGCTACCGCATCGGCGAGCGCAACAAATGGCAGTATTTCGCCGGCGGCTTCGCCACGCTGGCCGAGGCCGAGCGGGCGCAGCAGGAGGCGCAGCGCCGCGGCTTCGTGCGGCCCGAAATCGTGGTATGGCACGACGGCGAATACCGCAACGTGTCGCGCGACCCCGGGGCGCAGGCTTCGTTCCGCGTCGAAATCTCGGGCGCCACGGCCCTGCCCGAAGCCGTGAAGCAGGCCATAAGTTCCGCAGCCGCAGGCTACGAACTCTCGCGCATCGGCGAGCAGCTCTTCGTCGTGGGGCTCTTCCCCGACCGGCAGTCCGCCGAGACGGCTGCGGCCGCAATCCAGGAGACGGGGCCCGCACTGGAAATAAAAGTGGCCGAAACGAAGGATTTTTCGGAATAAATCGCTATCTTGTGAGTGCGAAAACCGCGACCGCCGGTTTCGGGGCCGCCGAAAGCCGCTCCCAACGCCGCAGCAGCGGCTTGCAGCGGAAATGCCGGCGGCAGCCCCGGTAACGGGCTCCCCGCATCCGCACGTAAGAGCGGACCGGCGCCGCAAAACGATCCGGCCGCACAGAATATATTAAGGTATAGTTATGGAATTGCTGCTCATCATCGCACTCATTCTCTTCGGAGTGCTGTTCCTCGTCGCCGAACTGGTCTTCCTGCCCGGTGTGTCGGTCGGCGGAATCCTCTCGCTGATCTGCTTCGGCAGCTCGATCTACATGGCGTTCCACGAGCTGGGCACCGAGGCCGGCATCACCGCGACGCTCGTCTGCCTCGTGCTGGCCGCCGCCGCGACCGTGCTTTCGCTGCGGTCGAAGACCTGGCAGCGCTTCTCGCTGCGCCAGAAGATCGCCTCGTCGAGCATGCCCGCCCCCGCCGAGGAGAACATCCGCCCCGGCGACCGGGGCGTCACCCTCTCGCGCCTCGCGCCCGCGGGTAAGATCGAAATCCAGGGCCGGATCTACGA
>VSOO01000169.1 GCA_009774895.1 Alistipes sp.
TCACAGCACGGTTGATCGGTGCCGCCCCACGGTAGCGGGGCAGCAGCGAAGCGTGCAGGTTGAAGGTTCCGAAACGCGGCATGGCCCAAATCGTCTCGGGCAGCATGCGGAAGGCGATCACGATGCCCAGATCGGGCCGCAGCGCCCGCATCGCCTCGACGAATTCGGGCGCCCGGAGTTTCTCGGGCTGCAATACGGGAATGCCCGCCTCGCGCGCGGCGACCTTCACCTCGCTTTCGCGAAGTTTCTGTCCGCGGCCTGCGGGTTTGTCGGGCGCCGTGACCACGGCCACGACGTTGTATCCTCCGTCCACCAGGGCACGGAGCGAGGGCACGGCGAATTCGGGCGTACCCATGAAGACGTTGCGAAGTTGTTTCGGATCCATGAATAAAATGCGATTAATCGTTTGGTTCGTCCCGGCCTGCCCTGCGCCGCCTCCGCCGAACGCCGGCCACGCAGCCCGCGGATCATGCCGCCGGGCCGCAGCAGCACTCCGGCGGGCAGCGTCTCCGAAAACCGTCCTCCGGCACAGTGGCAACAAACGCAGCCGGCGGATCATGCCGCCGCCGGGCCGCAGCAGCACATCAACAGGGAAAGCGACCGCGGAAATCTCCGGCCGGCGCAGCGGCGGCAGGCACGGCCCGGAGCGCGATTCGCCCCGCCCCGCTCCGGCCGTCCGCACGGGGTGCGACCGGTCTACTCACGGACGATCTCCACCCGATTGCCGCCGGGATCCTCGACCACGCTCTCGAAATAGCCGTCGCCGCCCGTGCGGGGCTCGCCGACGACCGGATGGCCCTCCGCACGCAGCCGCTCGGTCAGGGCGAACACCTCCTCGCGGCTCCGACAGCCGAAAGCGAGGTGGCAGAGCCCCGGCCGTTCGGCGGAGCCGCGCGCCGCGATGTCGCGGCGGCGCATCAACTCCAGCCGGCAGCCGTCGTCGAAGCGAAGGAAGTAGGATTCGAATCCTTTCGCCGGATCGACGTGTTTTTCGCCGCCCGCGCCGCCGGAGTAGCGGACATAAAACGTGCGGAACTCCTCCAGACGGTCCGTCCGAAAGGCGATGCGGTGCAGGCGCCTCGGGTCGTTCGTTTCAGCCGCAGCGTGAATTACGCGTGCTTGCAGAGCCCCAGCGTGTGGTGCATGCGCTTTTCTTTCGTTTCGAGGTAGTGGAGGTTGTAGGGATTCGGCGCGATGACGATGGGCACGATCTCGTCGATCGTCAGGCCGTAGCCCTCCAGCCCGGCGCGCTTGAGCGGGTTGTTGGTCATCAGGCGCATGTGCTTGATGCCCAGCTCGCGGATGATGCTCGCACCCACGCCGTAGTCGCGCTCGTCGATGCCGAAGCCCAGGCGCACGTTGGCATCCACCGTGTCGAGGCCCTCCTCCTGGAGCTTGTAGGCCTCGATCTTGTTGAAGAGTCCGATGCCGCGGCCCTCCTGGTTGAGGTAGACGATGGCGCCGCGGCCCTCCTTCTCGACCATGCGCATCGCCTCGTGCAGCTGGGCGCCGCAGTCGCAGCGGCACGAACCCAGAATGTCGCCCGTGGCGCACGACGAGTGCACGCGCACCAGCACGGGCTCGTCCTCAGACCACTCGCCTTTGGTGATGGCGATGTGCTCCAGGCCGTTGCTCTTCTGGCGGAATGCCGTGATGCGGAAGTGCCCCCACTCGGTCGGCATGTCGGCCGTGGCTCCCCGCTCGACGATCGACTCCTGCTTGAGGCGGTAGGCGATCAGGTCGGCGATCGACACGATCTTCAGCCCGAACTTCGCGGCCACCTCCAGCAGCTGCGGCAGGCGGGCCATGGTGCCGTCCTCGTTCATGATCTCGATCAGCGCACCCGCGGGCTGCAATCCGGCCAGACGCGCCAGATCGACCGCAGCCTCGGTGTGGCCCGGACGGCGCAGCACGCCTTTCTGACGGGCGCGGAGCGGGTTGATGTGGCCCGGACGCCCCAGATCCGAGGGACGCGTGGCGGGATCGGCCAGCGCGCGGATCGTGGCCGCACGGTCGTGGATCGACACGCCCGTGGTGCAGTCGTGCCCCAGCAGATCGACCGTCACCGTGAAGGGGGTGCCCAGCAGCGAGGTGTTGTTCTCCTCCATCATGTTCAGTTCGAGCTGCGCGCAACGCTCCTCCGAAAGCGGGGTGCACAGCACGCCGCGGCCCTCGTGAAGCATGAAATTGACGATCTCGGGCGTGATCTTCTCGGCCGCGACGATGAAGTCGCCCTCGTTCTCGCGGTCCTCGTCGTCCACGACGATCACGACCTTGCCGTTGCGGAAGTCCTCAATGGCCTCTTCGATGGTGTTCAGTACTTTGGTTGTCATTTATGGGTAGTATTTTTCGGTTTTCGTGCGAAGCGCCCGCCGAAGCGTCCGAGCCATGCGCGGAACGCCTTGTATTTCACCGCATACCAGTCGGTGTCGAGCAGCGAGGTGTCGTTGGTAGCCTTGTAGGTGAGGTATACGGCCACGGGCGCGAGGATGAAGGTCGAGAGCCACATGCCGTAGACCGCCTCCCAGCTGCCCTCCTTGGTGAGCTTCTGGCCCGTACTCGATATGATGTAGTAGATGACGAAGAAGATCACCGAGATCACGATCGGCGTGCCGAGGCCGCCCTTGCGGATGATGGCGCCCAGCGGCGCGCCGATCAGGAAAAAGAGCAGGATCGAGACCGGCAGCGACAGTTTGCTGTGCCACTCGACCTTGCTTCGGTAGAGCTGGTTGAGCGCGTCTTTCGCCGCGGATTCGTCGTAGGAGAAGAGCGAGCGCGAATTCTTGGCCGCATTGCGGGCCTGGGTCCAGAGCCGGGCCTTTTCGCGCAGCGCGAGCGGCGCGAGCGAATCCGCAGCCAGGAAGGGGCGGAAAGCGCGCTTGTCGCGGCCGTAGAGGGTGTCGAGCGGCAGCACCGAAGGGTCTTTCGAGAAGATCTGGTCGCGGAGCAGGGGCTCGTAGGAGCGCGTGGTGGTCGAATCGACGATCCGCTCCAGCGAGTCGATGGCCCGTTCGAGCTGGGCGAGGTTCTGCGTCTGGCTGCGGCCCGAGAAGTTGTCGGCGTCGGAACGCTGCATGTCGAAGCCCTCGATGGGTACGAACATGTCCTGCTTGTCGAAAATATGGTGCTCCAGCGTGCTGTTGCTGTACCACTGAATGT
>VSOO01000017.1 GCA_009774895.1 Alistipes sp.
GCATACCGTGGCGGCGGAAAACGACGCGTCCCGGCGGTGTCGCGAGAACACCGCCGGGACGCGCTGCGGAGGCTTCGGGCTTATTTCGCGAAGCCCTGGCCGATGCCCAGGAAATCCTCGGCCTTGAGGGCGGCACCGCCGATCAGTCCGCCGTCCACGTCCTCCTTGGCGAAGAGTTCCGCCGCGTTCGAGGGCTTGCACGAACCGCCGTAGAGGATCGGGGTCTCGGCGGCTGCGGCGCCGAACTTGTCGGCCAGCACCTTGCGGATGAATGCGTGGATCTCCTGCGCCTGGTCTGCCGTGGCGGTCTTGCCCGTGCCGATGGCCCACACGGGCTCGTAGGCGATCACCAGGTCGGCGAACTGCTCGGGCGTGAGGTTGCATACCACCTCCTCGATCTGCGCCTTCACCACGTCGAAATGCTTGCCCGCCTCGCGCTCTTCGAGGTTCTCGCCCACGCAGTAGACGGGGGTGAGGCCGTGGGCGTAGGCCCGGGCCATCTTGAGGTTGAGCGTCTCCGAGGTCTCGCCGTAGTACTGGCGGCGCTCCGAGTGCCCGAGGATGACGTAGCGGCAGCCGAGGGCCGCGATCATCGCCGCCGACACTTCGCCCGTGTAGGCGCCCTTCTCTTCGGCGGCGCAGTTCTGGGCGCCGAGCGCGATGTTCGAGCCCTTGAGCGCCTCGGCGACCTGCGACAGGTGGGTGAACGGCGGGCAGACGATGAAATTCACCTCGGCCGGCGCCGTCGCGCGCTGTGCGACGATGCCCTTTGCCAACTCTGCACCCTCGGCCGGAAGCGTATTCATCTTCCAGTTGCCGGCAACGATTTTCTTTCTCATTTTCGGTTTGTTTTTATAAAGGAAATAAAAGATATGCGCAGCGATGAAGAGGAACGCGACGGCGACGTAGGCCGGCGTGCGTATCCGCTCGCCGAGTCCCGCCTCCGTGTCGCGCCAGAGCGCGGAGCCCGGCAGGAAGAAGCAGAACAGCGGCACGTAGACCCAGACGTAGAGCCATTCCCGCTGCCGCGGCGTCATGTGGGGCAGGACGACGCGGATGCGCCGGGCGCTCAGGACCAGCAGCCCGCACAGAAAGAGCGCGTCGAAGAGCGGGCGGGGCAGCAGCCCCGTGACCGTCAGGGTGCACACCGCGCAGCAGCCCGAAAGGAGCAGCGCGATCCGTGCGCCGCGTTGCGGGGAGAGCTTCGAGGGGGTGTTGCTGCGTTTCATGACGGTCGTTTTTTCGGGCCGGCGGACGGGCGGGTCCGTGCCGGCGGATTGTGTGTCGTGCGTCTGCTCAGGGGCGGGGGTACTCCGCTCGGCGCACCTCGCGGCCGTTGGCCAGGCGCATCCAGGTGACGAATCCGGGTCGGTCGCGGTGCAGCTCGATCACGCGGGCGCCGCTCACTAATTCCTGGTATTCGGCGTAGCCGCCGCTGTATCGCCCGTAGGCGAGGACGATGCCCCGCAGCACGGCCGCGTAGTCGTTCGAGTGGTCGTGGCCTGCGAACACGCCCCGCACGTCGCCGCGGCGCACCATCGCTTCGAACATGCCGTGGTTGTCGCGCCCCGGGCATTCGCTTTCGAGCCGGAAGCCCACGCGCGCGGGGTCGCCGTCGAACGCCTCGGCGTACTCGGGCAGCGGAATATGCATGAAGACCAGGGCCCCGACCTTCGCGCCGCAGCGCCGTTCGAGCTCCTCGCTCCGGCGTTCGTACCAGGCGACCTGCCCGGCATCCACACCGGCGTAGGTGCCGTCGTCGGCGTTGTAGTCGTTCGAATCCATGATGTAGAGCACGGCGGCGCAGCGGCCGTCGTCCGTGTCGATCGGCACCGCGAACGTGCCCTGAGGCTCCCCGGGCGGGTTGAACCGCGCATTGATGCAGCCGGGCAGCGCACGCACCGCGGCGTACACCTCGTCGCGCGTGAGGTCCTGTTCCGCATCGTGGTTGCCGAGCGTCACGGCATACGGCACGCCCTTGCCCGCCAGCAGCGTTCCGATGCGGCGGAGCAGCGGCGCGGCCGGCCGGTCGTAGACGAGGTCGCCCGTCAGCACGATCAGATCGGGCCGCTCGCGGTCGATCAGGTCGGCCACCATCGGCAGCACGTGGCCCGAGCGGCGTGCGGAAGCGGTGTAGTGGAGGTCGGTGAGCTGGAGGATGCGGAACCTTCCGTCGGGACGGAAGCGCAGCGCGGGGCTTTCGCTGCCGTCGTGCGCCGCGTCGGCGCGTTGTGTCGCGGCCTTCGTGCGGCGGGGTGCGGCGGCTTCCGGCCGTGCCTGCGCGGTGCACGGGGTTTCGGCCCCGGTCCGCACCTCCGCCGTGCGCGGTTCTTCGGTCATTGTCCGCATTTCCGCGCTGCCGGGGGCTTCGGCCGCTGTCCGCAGCTCGACCGTGCGCGGGCTTTCGGTCTCCGTCCGCATCTCCGTTCGCAGAGACTCCGTTCCGTGCGCTTCGCAGCCTGCGGGGCGGAATGCCGACGCCGCCTCCCCGTGCGCCGGTGCACGGAGCGTGCACAGCGCAAGCAGAAGCGGCGTCAGGAGTCGGAGCGTGCGGTTCATCCTCGCGGGGTGCGCGCTATTCGCACCACTTTTTCACCTCCTCCATCGAGGGGGCCTTGAGTCCCAGTTTGTTTTTCTTGTTGAATCCGCACAGGTCGTTGAAGAATTTTCCCGGGGCGAGCTTCTTGAGCGAATCGACCGTCACGTAGCCCATGCGCTGGATGACGCCCACCCACTCCTCGGGAATGCCGAGGGCCGTGTAGCGCTCCGCAGGGTCGTTCACGGGTTTCTTCTCGGGACGCATCTGCGGGAAGAAGAGCACGTCCTGAATCGACGACTGGCCCGTCATGAACATCGTGAGCCGGTCGATGCCCATGCCCATGCCCGAGCACGAGGGCATGCCGTATTCGAGCGCGCGCACGAAGTCCATGTCGATGAACATCGCCTCGTCGTCGCCTTTCTCCGAGAGGCGCAGCTGCTCCTGGAAGCGCTCCAGCTGGTCGATGGGGTCGTTCAGCTCGGAGTAGGCGTTGCAGAGCTCCTTGCCGTTCACGAAGAGCTCGAAGCGCTCCGTGAGGTCGGGGTTGTCGCGGTGGCGCTTGCACAGGGGCGACATCTCGATGGGGTAGTCGGTGACGAACGTGGGCTGCACGAGCTCCTCCTCGCAGTACTGGCCGAAGATGGCGTCGATGAGCTTGCCCTTGCCCATCGTGGCGTCGGTCTCGACGCCGAGGCGTGCGCAGGCTTCGCGCAGCTGCTCCTCGGTCTGGCCCGTGATGTCGTAGCCGGTCTTCTCGCGGATGGCGTCGGTCATGGTGACGCGGCGGAACGGCGCCTTGAACGAGACCGCGCGGCCGTCGATGGTGACCTCCGTCGAACCGTTGGTCGCCATCGCAACCCGTTCGAGCATGCGCTCCGTGAAGTCCATCATCCAGCGGTAGTCCTTGTAGGCCACGTAGATCTCCATGCACGTGAACTCGGGGTTGTGCGTGCGGTCCATGCCCTCGTTGCGGAAGTTCTTGCCGAATTCGTACACGCCGTCGAAGCCGCCCACGATCAGCTTCTTGAGGTAGAGCTCCGTGGCGATGCGCAGGTAGAGGTCGGTGTCGAGCGAGTTGTGGTGCGTGATGAACGGGCGCGCCGACGCGCCGCCCGGTATGGGTTGCAGGATGGGCGTCTCCACCTCGATGTAGCCCTGCTCGTTGAAGAAGGAGCGCATGGCGGCCATGATGCGGGCGCGCTTTACGAAGACCTCCTTGATGTGGGGGTTCACCACCAGATCGACGTAACGCTGGCGGTAACGCACCTCGGGGTCGGTGAAGGCGTCGAACGTCTGGCCGTCCTTCTCCTTGACCACGGGCAGCGGACGCACCGACTTCGAAATGACGGTCAGTTTGCGGCAGTGCACCGACAGCTCGCCCGTGTTGGTGCGGAACGCGAAGCCCTCCACGCCCACGAAGTCGCCGATGTCGAGCAGCTTCTTGAAGACGGTGTTGTACAGCGTCGGATCGCCCTCGGGGCAGATGTCGTCGCGGCGGATGTAGACCTGTATGCGGCCCGTGTGGTCCTGGAGTTCGAAAAACGAGACGCTGCCCATGATGCGGCGCGACATGATGCGGCCCGCCAGGCGCACCGCGTCGAAATTGCCCTTGTCGGGGTCGTAGCCTTCGGCGATTTCGCGCGCCGTGGCTGTCACGTCGTACCGTTCGGCCGGATAGGGGTTGATGCCCAGGTCCCGGAGGGCCCGGAGCGACTGCCGGCGCAGCTGCTCCTGTTCGCTGAGTTCGATTGCCATTATGTTCGTATTTTATATTTGTCCGTACTTTGTGCAAAAGTAGTGAAAAAAGAGCGAAATCGCAATATTTCGTCGGCTGCGCGCCGCGCGGGGAAGTGCCGCGCGGGTTGTCGGCGGGGGCGCGCCGCGAAGAGGGGCAGGCGTGGGCCTAAGCTTTCCGGCGGCCGAACGCGCGGAAGAGGGCGTAGGCCGCGCCGCCGGTCAGCGCACCGGTGGCGGCGCCGAGCAGCAGGTCCATGGGGAAGTGCTTGGCCAGGTAGATGCGCGAGTAGCAGATCAGCAGCGTGGCTGCGATCATGAGGAGCGTGAACCACCGCCGCCGCACGACGGGGCACGCGAGGGCCGCGAGGGCCGCGATGACCGCGGCGTGGGCCGACACGGTGCCGTAGCGTCCCGTGGCGGTTTCGGGGAGCACGTGCACCGCCCAGTCGCCCGGCACGGCCGTGCGGCGGATGACGGCCAGCGAGTCGGCGCTCACGTTCATACCCTCCAGTTCGGGCGTGAACATGGGGCGCAGGCGCGGCGGAAACGAGGGCCACACCTCTTTCAGGACTCCTACGTGCTTGAAGATGCCGCAGATCATGTCCGCGAGTACGAGTGCCGCGGCCATGCAGCCGATGAACAGGAGCAGGCGCCGCCAGTCCGTGCGCCGCCAGACCAGCCAGAGGATCAGTGCGTAGAGCGGCAGCCACATCGGGGTGCCCGACACGAGGAGCATCGCGCGGTCCATCGCGGGGCCGCCGTCGAAATTCAGTGCGAGGAAGAGCGGGTGGTCGAAGTCGTAGTACATGTGCGGAGGTGCTTCAGAATTGGAAGTAGATGAAGGGCTGTATGCCCGTGGATTTTACCTGCATCACGCCCCAGATCATCGCGGCGGCCAGCAGCACCTGCAACGTCAGCGGCGCGCCCGCCACCAGGCGGCGGGCCGTGCGGTCGGCGGCGTCGGGAAGCATGTGGAGCAGGTAGCCGATGCCCATGAGCAGGAACACGCCCGAGTATCCGGCCACGACCTGCGGCGCCACCGCGGCGTTGAAGTCGTGGAATATCTGGTGCAGCATGAGCGAGATGCTCTGCATCGACTCGGCGCGGAACATGAGCCAGCCGAAGCATACGAGGTGGAAGGTGAAGACCATGCCCAGGCCGCGCCACAGGGGGTGCATCGCGGCGCCCGTGGCCTTGGCGCGGGGCACGGCCGCGAGGTAGAGCTTGTGCAATGCGAGGGCTGCGCCGTGCAGCGCGCCCCACAGCACGAAACGCAGCGCAGCGCCGTGCCACAGACCGCCCAGCAGCATGGTGACGAGCAGGTTGAAGTAGGTGCGGACGCGTCCGCGGCGGTTGCCTCCGAGCGAGATGTAGAGGTAGTCGCGCAGCCAGCTCGAAAGCGAGATGTGCCACCGCCGCCAGAACTCGGTGATGGTGGCCGACTTGTAGGGTGCGTCGAAGTTCTTCGGGAAGCGGAAGCCGAGCAGCAGGGCGATGCCGATGGCCATGTCGGAGTAGCCCGAGAAGTCGCAGTAGATCTGGAGGGCGTAGCCGTAGATGCCCATGAGGCACTCGAAGCCCGAGTAGAGCAGGGGCTCGTCGAAGATGCGGTCCACGAAGTTGAGCGACAGGTAGTCCGAGATCACGGCTTTCTTGAAGAGTCCCGTGAGGATCAGGAAGAGCCCCGTGCCGAACATGGTGCGCGTGACGGTCAGGGGCCGGCGTATCTGGGGCAGGAAGTCGCGGGCGCGGACGATGGGCCCCGCCACGAGCTGGGGGAAGAACGAGAGGTAGAACAGGTAGTCGCCCCACCGGCGGAGGGGTTCGATCTCGCGCCGGTAGATGTCGATCGTGTAGCTGAGCGACTGAAAGACGAAGAACGAGATGCCCACCGGCAGGAAGATGTTGCGGAACTGGAGGAATCCTTCGCCGAAGAGCTGGTTGGCGATGTCGATCAGGAAGTTGGTGTACTTGAAATAGGCCAGCATGCCCAGGTTCACGCCCACGCTCAGCAGCACCCATCCGCGCCGTGCCCACGGTCGCCGCGACGCGTGGAGCGCCCGCGCGATCCAGTAGTCGCTCGTGGCGGCGAAGACCAGCAGCAGGAAGTAGAGTCCGCTCGACTTGTAGTAGAAGTAGAGCGAAAAGAGGATGACGTAGGCGATGCGCGCCGGTGCGTCGTGCCGCAGCAGCGCGTAGAAGATCAGGAACCCCGTGAACAGGAACAGGAAGAGTCCGCTGCTGAAGATCAGCGGCTGTGCGGCGTCGTAGCTCAGCAGTCCGAGGGTTTTGTCCACTATGTCGGCGATTCCGGTCATGCGCGGGGTGTTCGGTGCGGGGTGTTATTCGATCGGTGCGGGGGGCGTGAAGAGCGCGCTGCGGACCATGCGTTCGCCGAGGCTGTCCGCCACGTTCATGCGCATCAGTTCGAGACGTCGCTCGAACTCGCGCCGCTCGGCCGCACGGCGCACGCCCTCGTGGAGTGCGGCGGCGAGCGCGCGGGCCACCTGGCGGCCGCCCCCGTAGTTGATGTGGGTGTAGTCCTTGCCGGCCCAGCCGTTGGCCACGAAGCGCTCCATGCCGCCCAGGGCGCGCATCGCGGCGGCCGTATCCCAGAAGGCCGCGCACTCGCTGCGGGCCGCAGCGCGCTGGCAGGCGGTCATGAAAGGCAGGGCGTCCATCGGCTCGAATCCCGCGTCGGTGCGCACCGAGCGGTCGCTCACGCCCAGCACCAGCACGGCGGCCCGGGGGAAGCATTCGCGGACGTAGGCGATCATGCGGCACACCTTGGCGCCGTAGTTGTCGTAGTTGCGGATTCCCTGCTGCATGATGTTGAGGCCGTATTGCAGCACCACCAGGTCGTAGCCGAGCATGGCGCCGGCCTGGGCGTTGATCGCCGGGTCGGTGCGGAACATGGCCTGGCCGTTGTTGCTGCGCACGGAGTAGTTGTCCACGCCCACGCCCGGACCTTCGAGCAGGGCGCCGTAGCCGATGAAGCCGTCGGCACCCTCCGCCACGCGGAAGGCGAGCGACCGGATCGGGATGCCCGACACGGCGATCTGACGCAGCGCCTCGTCGCCCTCGATGTCGAAGACGCGGCGCAGCGTGTCGTTGAGCGTGACCTCCGCGCGGCTGTCGCCGCGGCTCACGAAGAGTATGCGTGCGCCGAGGCAGGGATCGAGCCGCTGCCGGGCGTCGGAACACTCCCAGCGCGTCTGGGCGCCGGGCGCGGCCTGGCACACCCAGCCCGACACGTAGTAACGGTCGCGCAGCGCCTGGGGCGTGGTCTTGTACTGCATGATGTTGTAGGGCGTCCAGCCCCGGGCCTGGGTCTTCACTGTGCGGCGGAAGTTGGCGAGGGGCGAAGCCATCGGCGCGAAACCCGCGCCGCAGCCTCCGTAATGCTCCTGCAACCGTTCGCGCAGGTCGGCGGTGAGGATGTCGCCCTCGATGAACGAGTCGCCCAGCACGGCGATGCGCACGTCGCGGCCGTCGAGCAGCTTGGCATAGAGCGCATGCAGCGGGCTGCGGCCCGTGGTGTCGAAGTCCTCGACCGGCACCACGCTTTGCGCCTCGTACTCCGCTTCGATGCGCTCGCGCACCTCGGGCACGGGGGCGGCGCAGGCCATCAGGCTGCTGTCGGGCGTGCCGGCACGCCACTCGAAGGTGGTGCGGACCTCGCGTTCGGGCACGTGGGTGTCGGCGGCTTCGATCTGCGCCGCGATGTCGGTCAGGTCCACGCGGAACTCCTCCTCGTCGAGCACCACCTGCGAGGGGCTCTCGACGGCGGCCTCCTCGAAGCGCACGAGGTCCGAGAGGATGTTCGCACGGCGCAGCGCCACGCCGCCCACGGTGCAGGGCGGTATAAGGCTCACGCCGCCGAGCACTGCGAGCAGCGCCACGGCGGCGAGCCATGTGCGGTGGGTGTAATCCTTTTCGGGATTCATCAGTCGCGGCGACCGAGAATCAGAAATACGTAATAGAGCAGCGACGCGATGGCGCTCAGTGCCGCCACCAGGTAGGTGCGGGCCGCCCAGCCGAGGGCCTGGCGGGCCTGTGCCACCTGTGCGCCCTGGATCGTGCGGCTCGATTCGAGCCACACGAGCGCGCGGGCCGAAGCGTTGTACTCCACGGGCAGCGTGACCAGCGAGAAGAGCGCCGACATGGCGATCATGCCCACGCCGATCCAGCACAGGAGGGCGTTCTGCGTGGCGGAGAGGATGCCCAGGCCGATCAGAATGACCCACGTGGCCATGCGCGACGAGAAGCTCACCACGGGCACGAGCTGCGAGCGCAGCACCAGCGGCGCATAGCCCTGGGCGTGCTGCACGGCGTGGCCGCACTCGTGGGCCGCGACGGCCGCGGCGGCCACGCTGTTCGAGGCGTACACCGCGTCGCTCAGGTTCACGGTCATGGTCTGCGGATTGAAATGGTCGGTGAGCTGGCCCGGAACGTGGGTCACCCGCACGTTATGGATGTTGTTGTCGCGCAGCATCTTCTCGGCGACCTGGGCGCCCGTCAGGCCGCCCGGGAAGGGTACCTCGGAGTATTTGCGGAACACCGACTTGAGGCGTGCCTGCACGGCGAAGCCCGCGATGCCGATCACCACGATCAGCAGGAACATGCCCGTTGTGGCGGCGGAGTATCCCGCCGCATGCGGTGCGGTGTGGTAGCCTGCCTGGAGCAGGGCGAAGAGAGGAAGTTGGATCATGACCTACTTTTTTCTGTGTGTATAATAGGCGCCGGCCTGCTGTGCGGGCATCAGCACCATGTCGTTCACGTTCATGTGGGGCGGCAGCTGCACGGCCCATGCGATCGCCTCGGCGATGTCCGCGCCCGTGAGGGGCGTGACGCCGGCGTAGGTGCTGTCGGCCTTCGCGCGGTCGCCGTGGAAGCGCACCAGCGAGAACTCCGTCTCGACCATGCCCGGGCGGATCTCCGTCACCTTGATGCCGGCCGCGAGCAGGTCGGCGCGCATGGCCTGCGAGATGGCGTGCACGGCGTGCTTCGAGGCGCAGTACACGGCGCCGTTCTCGTAGGGTTCGGTGCCGGCGATCGAGCCCAGATTGACGATGTGTCCGCTGCCGGCGCTCCGCATTTTCCGCGCCACGATGCGCGTGACGTAGAGCAGGCCCTTGACATTGGTGTCGATCATGGCGTCCCAGTCGGTCGTATCGCCGCAGTCGATGTGTTCGAGCCCGGCGGCCAGTCCGGCGTTGTTCACCAGCACGTCGATGCGTTCGAGTGGTTCGAGGAAGCGTGCGCATTCGGCTTCGCTGCGCACGTCGAAGCAGAGCGTGCGGCAGCTTCCGCCCGTGCGGGCGATCTCCGCGGCCAGCTCGTCGAGGCGCTCCGCGCGGCGGCCCGTGGCCACGATGTCGTAACCGAGCGCGGCGAGGCGCAGCGCCGTAGCGCGGCCGATGCCCGAAGTGGCGCCCGTGATCAATGCCTGTTTTTTCATGGATCGAGTCTTTTGCACCGGCAAAAATAGCGATTTTCCCGAAAAACGGAAAACGAAAACCCGTTATTGTGCGGTGCCCGGCGCCGGGGTGGTGCGAAAACCGAAAAAAATGCGTTACTTTGCATGCGGTCCGCAGCGCATGCGGTCCGGCCGGAACGCATGAACCTCGAATTTTTCATAGCCCGCCGCCTCGCCGCAGGGGGATCGCGCCGCGCGCTCACGGTGCGCGTCGCCGAGTGCTCGGTGGCGCTGAGCCTCGCGGTGATGATCCTCGCGCTGGCCGTCATCATGGGCTTCAAGCGCGAGATCACCCGCCGCCTCGCGGGTTTCGCGGGCCACGTGCGGATCACCGACGTGCGGGGCCTGGGCGGTCCGTCGTCGGACCCCGTGCGCTGCACGCCGGAGCTCGATGCGCTGGTGCGTGCGTGCGACGGGGTCGCCGCGGTGCATCCCTATGCGGTGCGCGAGGGGATCGTGCGCACGGACGACGCCGTGCAGGGCGTGCTGCTCAAGGGCGTGGGGCCCGATTACGACTGGTCTTTCTTCGAGGAGTTCCTCGTCGCGGGGCATCTGCCCCGCACGGCCGATTCGGTCCGTACGAAGGAGGTGCTCTTCTCGCGCCGTGCGGCCTCGGAGCTGCTGCTCGCGCCGGGCGACCGGGCGGAGATGCTCTTCGCCGACCCGGAGGGCGGGCTGCGCCGCGATCGTTTCCGCGTGTCGGGAATCTACGACACGGGCATGGAGGAGATGGACCGCATGCTGGTGGTCGGCGACCTGCGCGACGTACGGCGCCTCGCGGGCTGGGGGCCCGGCGAGGCGAGCGGCTGCGAGGTGACCGCCGCGGGGGTCGCCGAGGCCGGCGCGGTGGCCGCGCGCATCGAGGATGCGCTCTTCCGCTCCGAGCTGGAGGAGACGGCCAACCTGGCGGCGGTGAGCATCGGCGAGGAGTACGCCCACATCTTCGACTGGCTGCGGGCGCACGACGTGAATGCCGCCGTGGTGATCGCCGTCATGCTGGCCGTGGCTTTCTTCAATATGGCCGCGGCGCTGCTGGTGCTGGTCTTCGAGCGCATGCGCATGATCGGCGTGCTGCGGACGATGGGCATGACCGGGCGCGCGGTGCAGCGGCTCTTTCTCTGGCGCTCGTCGTTCATCCTGCTGCGGGGCGCCGTGTGGGGCAACCTCGCGGGCGTGGCGCTCTGCCTGGCGCAGCGCCATTTCCACCTGCTGAAGCTCAGCTCCGAGGGGTACATGCTCTCGGAGGTGCCCGTGGCGCTGGAGTGGGGGTGGCTGCTGGCGCTCGACGGAGGTGCGGCGGCGGCGATCGTCCTGCTGATGACCCTGCCCGCGCGCGTGGCGGCGGCCGTGAAACCGAGTGAAACCATCCATTACGAGTGATGAAACCATACGATACGGAACGAACGAAAAAAGAGGAGGTGCAGGCGATGTTCGATCGCATCGCACCGACCTACGACGTGCTGAACCATACGCTTTCGGCCAACATCGACCGGCTGTGGCGCCGCCGCGTGGTGCGGTGTGCGGCCGCCGGGGCTCCGCGCAGGATCCTCGACCTGGCCACCGGCACGGGCGACCTGGCGCTGGCGCTGGCCCGGGCCGTGCCCGGGGCCCAGGTGCTGGGCCTCGACCTGTCGGAGGGCATGCTCGACGGCGCCCGGCGCAAGGCGGTGGCCGCGGGGCTCGATGCGCGCGTGCTGCTCGAACGGGGCGATGCCGAGCATCTGGCGCTCGCCGACGCCTCGGTCGATGCGGTGACCGTGGCCTTCGGGGTGCGCAACTTCGGCGACCTGGAGTGCGGGCTGCGCGAGATGGCCCGCGTGCTGAAGCCCGGGGGCCGGGCCGTGGTGCTCGAATTCTCCACGCCCCGCAATCCGCTCTTCCGCGTGCTGTACGGGTGGTACAACCGGCGTGTGCTTCCCCTCGTCGGGGGGCTGGTTTCGCACGACCGCCGGGCCTACGAGTACCTGCCCGCCTCGATCGACGAATTCCCGGCGCCCGAACGCTTCGTGCGGATGATGTGCGATGCGGGCTTCCGCACCTGCCGCGCGCGCAGCCAGAGTTTCGGCATCGCACAGATTTATACGGCGGAACGATGAGCGCGCATAAATTTCTTTTCCGGTGTGCGGCGTGCGTTGCGCTCCTGCTCTCCGTGTCGTGCGCGGGCACCGCGCGCAAGGCCCTGAGCGAAATCCGCATCGAGGGGGTGGAGCGCATCGAGCCCCATGCTTTCGCAGGGGTCGATCTGACGCTGCGCGTGCACAACGGCTCGCGGTACAGGCTCGTGCTGCGCGAGGCGTCGCTGGGGGTGTGGTACGACGGCGTGCAGGCGGGTGAGATCGTGTTGCGCGACGAGGTGACGGTGGACCGCCGTTCCGATGCGAGCGTCCTCATGCGGTGGAAGTACTGCATCGAGGATCCTGCGGCGCTCTTCATGATCGCGCGGCGTCTGCGTTCCGGGCGGTTCGACCGCCTCGGCGTGAGCTACCGCGTCGTGGGGCGCGGCGGCCCGGCCCGCGTGAATATTTCGCAGCCCGAGATGCCGTTGTACGAATTTCTTCGTACCTTTGGCGTCGCTCCCGAAGAGCTGGAAACCTATCTTGGACTATGATACGCAACATCATTCTTTCCGTATTGCTCTGTGCAGCGGCCGCGGAGCTTTCGGCCCAGTCGCTGGGTTCGTTCCGCGAACGGCTGGGCGAGCCGGCCGCCGGCGCCGCGGTGTGCGTGACCGTGCACGGCGATGCCTCGGAGGCCCTCGCGCGTGCGGGCCGCAGTCATTCGCGGCTCCGGTTCCGCGGCTACCGGGTGTGCATCTTCTTCGACAACGGCCAGAACGCCCGCAAGGGCGCCGAGGCGGCGCGTGCGCTCTTCGCCGAGACCTTTCCCGACACGCGCGTTTACATGACCTATAACGCCCCCTACTTCACGGTCACGGCCGGCGACTGCGTGACGGCCGAGGAGGCCATCATCCTCATGGGCCGCGTGCGGGGCGTCTTTCCGAAAGCCTTTCTCAAAAACGAGGAGTTGTCGGTGGCCGATCTGGTGAAATAATCGGTCGGAAAGGTGAAAAAAAGTAAATTTTTCTTTTGCATATTCCGTGCGATTGCATATCTTTGCGCCGTTCGATAAATGTTTCATTTTAAACTTAAAACGATGAAAAAGATTTTGTCTTTCGTAGTTGTGCTGGCATCGGTTGCGATGGTCAGCTGCGGTGGTAACGCAAACAAGAAGGCCGCTGCCGAGGCAGAGGTTGAGGCTGCCGCCGTTGAGAACTGCTGCGAGCAGTCGGAGGAGTGCACCTGCGAGCAGGCCGAGGAGGTCGAGGCTCCCGCAACGGAGGAGGCTGCCGCCGAGGTCGAGGCTCCCGTTGAGGCTCAGGCCGAGTAATTGCGTCCGACGCATCGAAATCCGGAATCCGCCGCGCGGGTTCCGGATTTTTTTGCATATCGAGCCCCGGAATGCCTTCCGGAGCTGCCGGGGCGGCGCGTAGGGCGTGTCGCCCGGCCGGGAGGCGTGGGGCGACGTATTCTGCCGCTCCGGACATACCGTTCCGGCCGGATGATTCGTTTTGTTCCGTATGAAGGATTTCGCTGCCATTGATTTCGAGACCGCCAACCGGGAGCGGTCGAGCGTCTGTTCGGTCGGTGCGGTGATCGTGCGCGACGGCCGCATCGTCGATTCGATCTACCGCCTGATCCGTCCGCGCCCCCACTATTACAGCTCGTTCTGCACGCGTATCCACGGCCTTACGGCCGCCGATACGGCCGCGGCGCCCGAATTCCCCGCCGTGTGGCGCGAGGTGGCCGAGCGCATCGGGAGCCTGCCGCTTGTGGCGCACAACGCCGTCTTCGACGAGGGATGCCTGCGCGCCTGTTTCGAATGCTGGGGTCTGACCTGGCCCGACTACCGTTTTCTCTGCACCTGCCGTGCGTCGCGCCGGGTCTTCGGACGCCGGCTGCCGAACCATCGGTTGCATACGGTCGCCGCGGCGTGCGGCTACATGCTCGAAAACCACCACCATGCCCTGGCCGACGCCGAAGCCTGCGCCCGCATCGCGCTGCGCATACTCTGAGCTGTCGCACACCTTGTGCCGACCTGCTGCGGAGTCCGTGGCACGGCGCCGGCTCTTTTTCGCGGCCGCGCCGGTGTGCGGCCGGAGTTTTGCGAGGAGTACCCGGCGGCGCGAAAGCCGCGGGCCGGACGCCGGTGCGGGTTTGTCCGCGGCGCAATCCCTGTGACGGTGGGCGTGCGCGCGAATATCCGGGAACTGCGACCGTTTTCCGCGGGAAAAGCGTACCTTTGCTCCAAAGAGACCCATGATGCGAAAATTCATCCTACTCCTCCTGTTCCTCCCGACGGTGCTCGGCGCCGCGGCGCAGGATGTGATCCGACGTGCGGACGGCACGCAGGTCGAGGCCCGCGTACTTGAGATCGACGCCCGCGAGGTGCGGTTCAAACGCCGCTCCAACCCCCAGGGTCCGACCTACGTATGGCCGCTGGCCGACGTGCGCGAGATCGTCTACGCCAACGGCGAACGCGACACGTTCGGTCCGCCGCCCGCCGCCGCGGATTCCGCACGGCCGGCAGTCGATACGTCCCGGCCCGAGGCCTCCGTTGCGCGCGCCGCGAAGCCTTATGTCATAGGCGACTATTACGACGACGGAGCGGTGCGCGGCGTCGTGTGCGAACTCTCCGAGGACCGCCTCCACGGCCTGGTGCTCTCGCTCGACGAGGCCTACCTGCCGTGGTGCGCCTTCGACAAAGCCGAGCTGCGCTCCTTCGGGATCGCCGACAGCGGCGACGGCGAGGCCAACATGCGGGCCGTGGCGCGATACATTGCCGACCACGGACTCACGTGGGACGACTTTCCCGCTTTCGCCTGGTGCCGCGGCCGGGGCGAGGGCTGGTACCTGCCCTCGATCGACGAGATGCTGCGCATCTGCGCCAACTACAACGGCGGCGACCGCACGGTCAATGACCGCAAGGCCCGCAACCGCTTCAACGAGACCCTGACCCGCCGGGGCGGCAGGCGCATGAACCGTCTGGCGTTCTACTTCACCTCCACCGAGCGCGACGACCGCACGGCGCTCTGCACCCACACGGCCCTCAAGCCGCCCTACGTCGAAACGATCCCGAAAAACACGAAGTTCCTGGTGCGCGCCGTGCACCGCTTCTGATCGCGGTCCGCGGCCCGTGGTGCGGGGCGCCCCGACCGCCTGTCGGCCTGCGTTTCGTCCGCGAATCGCCCGGGCCTGCGGACCGGACCCGACCGGATTCAAAAAACAAAGCCCCCGTGAGGGGGCTTCTCAAGCACGGATCGGGCTTTCCGATGTGCCGGGCGCGTTGCGTGCGTTGCCGCGGCTGGAAAACGGGCGTGCTGAAATGAACTTTTTATCGGTCTCGTACTGTTTTCCGTACGGTCGCGCCGGAAACGGTTTCCATCGTTTAACGTCTGCAAATATAATGCTATTTTTGAAATACAAATAATATTTATTGTTTTTCGATAATAATTTT
>VSOO01000170.1 GCA_009774895.1 Alistipes sp.
CCTCCCGCCCGCTACAACAACAAGTTCAGCGGCTCCCCCGAAGTCACACCCCGCAGCCTCCCGTAAACGAACGCCCCCGCAACAACCTCCTGCGGCTCCGGGAGCCGCGCGGGCCGCAGCCTCCCGGCGCGGAGGCCCGCAGTTCCTGCGCGCCCCGCAGGCTGCGTCCCAGCCGATGAAACAACCAGCGACGAAAACACCCGGCAGCGAAAGCCCAACGACAACAGCCGGCAACAAGTGCCGGCAACAACACCCGACAGCGACAAGATCCCTAACCCCGCCATGCCACGACCAGCACAACGCGTCGCCCCCAACCGAAAAAAAGCCGGCCGGTCTTCATGGCGAGACCGGCCGGCACAATGTACTATACCTTGATTGTCAGGCTTTCGAACGGACGTAGGCGTCGATGGCGCGGGCCGCCTTGCGACCGGCACCCATCGCCAGGATCACCGTGGCGGCACCCGTGACGGCATCGCCGCCGGCGAAGACTCCCGGACGCGTCGTCGCGCCCTCCTCGTCCGCCACGAGGCAGCCGCGGCGCGTGGTCTCCAGCCCCGACGTCGTGGCCGACAGCAGCGGGTTGGGCGAAGTGCCGAGCGCCATGACCACCACGTCGCACTCGATCTCGAAGTCCGAACCCGGCTTCTCGACGGGCGAACGGCGGCCGCTCACATCGGGCTCGCCCAGCTCCATCTCCACGCAGTTCAGACCGCGCACCCAGCCCTTGTCGTCGCCGAGCACGGCCGTGGGATTGGTGAGCATGCGGAACTCGATGCCCTCCTGCTTGGCGTGGTGCACCTCCTCCACGCGGGCCGGAAGCTCCGCCTCGCTGCGGCGGTAGACAATCACCGCCTCGGCACCCAGACGCTTGGCCGTGCGCACGGCGTCCATCGCCACATTGCCGCCGCCGACGATCACCACCTTGCGGCCCACGTAGATGGGCGTGTCGTAACGCTCGTCGTAGGCGTGCATGAGGTTCGCACGCGTAAGGAACTCGTTGGCCGAGACCACGCCGTTGAGGTTCTCGCCCGGAATGCCCATGAAACGCGGCAGACCGGCGCCCGAACCGATGAACACGGCGTCGTAACCCTCGCGGTCCAGCAGATCGTCCACGGTCATCGTGCGTCCCACGATCACGTCGGTCTCGATCTCCACGCCCAGGGCCTTCACGGCCTCGATCTCGCGGGCCACGATCCGCTCCTTGGGCAGGCGGAACTCGGGGATGCCGTATACGAGCACGCCGCCCACCTTGTGCAGCGCCTCGAAGATCTTCACCTCGTAGCCCATCTTCGCCAGGTCGCTCGCGCAGGCCAGGCCGCTCGGGCCGCTGCCTACGACGGCGACCTTGCGGCCGTTGCGCGGCGCAACGGAGGCTGCGGCACCGCCGTGCTCCAGCTTCCAGTCGCCCACGAAGCGCTCCAGCTTGCCGATGGCCACCGGCTCGCCCTTGATGCCCAGCACGCACGAACCTTCGCACTGGCTCTCCTGGGGACATACGCGGCCGCAGATGCTCGGCAGCGAGCTGTCCTCGGCGATGATCGCGGCCGCACGGGCCATGTCGCCGGCCACCACCTGCTCGATGAAGTCGGGAATGCGGATGTTCACCGGACAGGCCGCGGTGCAGCGGGGATTTTTGCAATGCAGGCAGCGCGACGCCTCAAGCTGCGCCTCCTCAAGATTGTAGCCGTGGCACACCTCCTCGAAGTTGGTCGCACGGATCGCGGGGTCCTGTTCGCGCACGGGTACGCGCGGTATTTTGTTTGCCATACTCTGTTTTTCCTTATTTGTCCAAACCTATTCTGCATTTGTGGCCCGCGGCACGCTCGGCCTCGATGGCCGCGGCACGCTGCTCCTGGGTGCGGTACATGCCCTGGCGCCGCATCGCCTCGTCGAAATCGACCTCGTGGGCATCGAACTCGGGGCCGTCCACGCACGTGAAACGCGTCTTGCCGCCCACCGTGACGCGGCAGGCGCCGCACATGCCCGTGCCATCGACCATCAGCGCGTTGAGCGACACCACGGTCTTCAGGCCGTACGCCTTGGTGGTGAGGGCCACGAACTTCATCATGATCATCGGGCCGATCGCCACGCACACGTCGTAGCGCTTGCCCTGCTTGTCGATCAGCTCCTTGATCAGGTCGGTCACCAGACCGCGGAAGCCCTCCGAGCCGTCGTCCGTGGCGATGTAAAGCTCGGAAGCCACCGCACGCATGGCGTCGGTGTAGATGAGCATATCCTTGTTCTTCGCGCCGATGATCACGTCGGCCTCCACGCCGTGGTCGTGCAGCCACTTGACCTGGGGATAGACGGGCGCCGTGCCCACACCGCCCGCAACGAAGAGAATGCGCTTGCCGCGCAGCTCGTCGAGCGGCTCGGCCACGAAGTCCGACGGACGGCCCAGCGGTCCGGCGAAGTCGGCCAGCGAGTCGCCCGCTTCCAGTGCGCAGATCTTGCGCGTGGAGACACCCAGCGCCTGCGTGACGATGGTCACGCTCCCCTGCTCGGGATCGTAATCGGAGATGGTGAGCGGGATACGCTCGCCGGTCTCGTCCGTGCGTACGATGACGAACTGCCCCGGCTGCGCCGAACGCGCCACACGCGGAGCATGGATTTTCATCAGCCAGATACCTTCTGCGAGGTTCTGCTTCTCAAGGATTTCAAACATTCGTTTTTACGTTTGGTTGTTAATTCCGTTCCGGGCGACGGGCGCCGCCGCGACCCGGAATCTATCTTAATAGTTCAATTGCATATGTACGCGCGCGCGACGTCCGTCACTCCTCGACGATCGCCGTCACGCGGATGCGCCGCACGGGACGGGCCGCATCGTTCGTCACCACGAGCAGCTGCCCCGCATAGGGTCCGTAGTCCGGGAGCGAAGGATCGAACGTCACCGCGGCCGCACACACGGCGCCGGGAGCGATCCGCTGCCCCGCACGCAGGGTGCAACCCACCCCCTCGGGCGCCTCCACCGAGCGTATAACCAACTCACCGTCACCCTCGTTGGCGACCGTAAATACGGACTCGACGTTGCGTTCCGAGCGTTTCCGCGAACCAAATTTAATAATATATTTG
>VSOO01000171.1:0-1644 GCA_009774895.1 Alistipes sp.
ATCCGCAAATAGCGCGACCGAAATGCGGGCGGACCGGCTCCGCCCGCACTTTTTACGACACCGAAACTCAATATGAAGCAATAACCTTATGAAAAAAATCCTTTTGTTCGCAACTGTCGCAATCATGGCAAGTTGTCAGAATCAACCGGCCCGCGTGCCTGCGATCGACCTCACGAACCTCGATCCCACGGCCGCACCCGAAGTCGATTTCTACCAGTACGCCACGGGCGGCTGGCAGGAGAAAAACCCGCTGAAACCCGAATTCTCGCGCTACGGCTCGTTCGACATGCTGCGCGAAAACAACGAGATCCGCATCAACGAGCTCTTCTCGGAGATGCTCGACAGCAAGGCCGCCAAGGGCAGCGTCGAGCAGAAGATCGCCGACCTCTACCGCCTGGGCCTCGACTCGACGCGTCTGAACGCCGAGGGCGCCGCTCCGATCCGTCCCGCGCTGGACGAGATCTTCGCCATCGCCGACCGCCGGGGCCTCACCGAGGTCATCGGCAAGCTCCACGGCTCGGTCGCCAATCCGTTCTTCGGCGTGGGCGTGCAGTCCGACCTGATGAACAGCGACATGAACGCGCTCTACATCTCGCAGAGCGGTCTGGGCATGGGCACGCGCGACTACTACCTCGATGAGGAGAACGCCGCGATCCGCGAGGCTTACAAGGAGTACCTGAAGAAGGTGTTCCGCCTGTCCGGCGTCGCCGAGGAGGAGCTCGCCGAGGCTGCCGAGGGCGTGATGCGCGTGGAGACCGAGCTGGCACGCAGCCAGTGGTCGAACGTCGCGCTGCGCAACGTGGCCGCACGCTACAACCCCATGTCGCGCGAAGAGTTCGAGAAGACCTACGACGCCGTGGATTGGGCTACTTACTACAAAGCGATGGGTGTGGGCGACTTCGACCGCATCATCGTGGCGACCCCGTCGGCCGTGGCCGGTGCCAACGAGGTGCTGAAGAACGCACCCCTGGCCGACCTGCGCTACTACCTTGCATCGCAGTACATCAACTCCGCGGCTTCGTTCCTGAGCGACGACTTCCATGCCGCATCGTTCGACTTCTTCGGCAAGGCCATGACCGGCACGCCGGAGCCGCGCGCACGCTGGAAGCGCGCCATGAGCGTGCCCAACGGCACCCTCTCCGAGGCCGTGGGCGAGATCTACGTCGCACGCTACTTCCCCGAGAGCGACAAGGAGCGCATGACGCAGCTCGTGCGCAACCTCCAGACGGCTTTGGGCGAGCACATCGACGCCCTGGAGTGGATGAGCGACGAGACGAAGGCCCGCGCCCGCGAGAAGCTCGCCGCTTTCACCGTGAAGATCGGCTACCCCGACACCTGGAAGGACTATTCGTCGCTCGACATCGACCCCGAGAAGAGCTACTGGGAGAACATCGTGAACGCCAACATCTGGTACACCGCCGAGAACCTGGGCAAGCTGGGCAAACCCGTGGATAAGGACGAGTGGCACATGTCGCCCCAGACGGTGAACGCCTACTACAACCCGACGACCAACGAAATCTGCTTCCCCGCAGCCATTCTCCAGCCGCCGTTCTACAACTCGACGGCCGACGACGCGGTGAACTACGGCGCCATCGGCGTGGTGATCGGCCACGAGATGACCCACGGCTTCGACGACCAGGGCCG
>VSOO01000171.1:1654-3071 GCA_009774895.1 Alistipes sp.
TTGTTCGGCAAGGCGATGACCCGCACGTTGGAGCAGCGTGGACGCTTGAAGCGGTCCATGAGCTTGAAGAACTGCAGGTGGACCGAGGCCGATTCGGAGGCCTTCAAGCTGAAGACCGACGTGCTGGTGAAGCAGTTCGACGCCGTGGAGGTGCTGCCCGCACGCGACGGCCAGCCGGCGCTCCATGCCGACGGCCGCCTGTCGCTGGGCGAGAACATCGCCGACCAGGGCGGTCTGCGCGTGGCCTACACCGCGCTGCACAACGCCATCGACACCGAGGCCGTTGCGCCCATCGACGGCTTCACGCCCGACCAGCGCTTCTACCTGGCCTACGCTACGCTGTGGGCGCAGAGCATCCGCGACGAGGAGATCGCGCGTCTGACCAAGAACGACGTGCACTCGCTCGGCGTGAACCGCGTGAACATCACGCTGCGCAACCTCCAGTCGTTCTACGACGCCTTCGGCATCACCGAGGGCCCGATGTTCCTCCCCGCAGAGGAGCGCGTGGTAGTCTGGTAACCGCTCGCGATCCGATAAAACCGGGACGTCCTTTTCGGGACGTCCCGGTTTCGTTTATACCTTCGTTTATGCCCCGGAAAATATCGGAATATCTTTTTATCGCGAGCCGAGGCTAAAAAGTCGCAGCCGGCAGTCCCGGCGGTTTGCGGCGCCGGGCGGCAGTCTGCGCAACTTTCCGTCCCGGCAGTTTACGACGGCGGGTTACAAGCCGGCGCAACAGTCTGTCCCGTAGGGTCTGCAAAGCCGGGCGGCAGCCTGCGGAGCGCCCGCAGACGAAGCGTCAGCGAGTTGCGGGCCTCCGCCGCCCCAAGGCTGCGGCCCGCGCGGCTCAATAGAGCCGCAACTCGCAAAGAATATTCGGAAATGAAAACAAAATAGAAAAACAACCGCACCTCGCTCGTTTCTGCCACGAACTCCGTTGCACCCCGTCACGCCCCGTCGCACCCCGTTGCTCTCCGCCGCACTCTGCCCCCCCGCGAACCCCGCCGCAATGCACGTGCGGCGGGGGCTTCAAAAACAGTAACCTCTATAATGGAATTCGAGGCTTCGTTTACAATAAGGCTTAAAATCGGGCCGCAACCGGCGGTCGCGGCGGTTTGCGACGGTGGGCGGCAGCCGGCGTAACAACCTGTCCTATTGGGCTTGCAACGCCGGGCAGCAGCCTGCGGAGTGCACGCAAACGGAGCGACAGCGAGTTGCGGGCCTCCGCGTGCGGAGGCTGCGGCCCGCGCGGCTTAAAAAGCCGCAAATCGTCTCCGCAAAACCACCAACCGGGGCGCCGCAGAGTCCGCGCGGCTCAACAGAGCCGCAAACCGCTCCCGCAGAACCCCCGATCGTAAAAATAAGCCGCAACCCGCTGAACGACATAGTTACAGTTCTTCGTCCAAATGCCATAACC
>VSOO01000172.1:0-1270 GCA_009774895.1 Alistipes sp.
TCTTACGCTCCAGACGGTCGGGGGTGTTCTTCTTGTTCTTGGTGGTGACGTAGCGCGACATACCCGCAACGCCGCTCTCCTTTTGCTCGGTGCATTCGAGGATTACCTGCACTCTGTTGCCTTTCTTTGCCATTTCTTAGCTGTTTTTAGTAGACCTTCTTGGGGGCGGCCGCTTCGCGGAGCGCGACTGCGAGTCCCTTCTTGTTGATGGTTTTCATGCCGGCTGCGGTTACCTTCAGGGTAATCCAACGGCTCTCTTCCTCGGACCAGAAACGCTTGGTTTTCAAATTCGGAGCGAATTTGCGCTTGGTCTTGTGGTGCGAGTGGGACACGTTGTTGCCCACTACGGCTACCTTGCCTGTGATTTCGCAAACTTTCATAAGTGTTGTGTTTTAATCCCGTTAAGGGAGTGCAAATATACATATAAATTCCGAAACCGCAATCCGTCGGCGCGATAATTTGCATCGTGCGCGTTGCGGCGGACCTGCCTCGCGGCCGAATCCGTGCCCCGGCAGCCCGGAGGGAGGGCCGGGCGCTGCGCCGGACCGGGGGTGCTATCGTTCGGGGTATTGTTCGGGGGAGAGGGCGTCGCGCAGCAGCGCGAGGGCGAACGCGGCCGCACGGTCGATGATCTGGCCGCGGTCGGTGCCGCACTGTCGCAGCACGGCGGTTGTGCCGCGGGGTGCGGCCACGGCGATCCACACCGTGCCCACGGGGGTCGATTCCGTGCCGCCCGCGGGGCCCGCGATGCCCGTGGTGGCCACGGCGTAGTCGGCGCCCGTGCGGCGGCGGATGCCTTCGGCCATCGCGCGTGCGGTCTGCTCGCTCACGGCGCCCCAGCGTTCGAGCGTCGCGGCCGGCACGTCGAGCATCGAGCGCTTGGCCTCGTTGCCGTAAGCCACCGCGCCCGCGAGGAAGTAGGCCGAAGCGCCGGCCTGGGCCGTGAACTTCGCGGCCAGCGTGCCGCCCGTGCAGCTCTCGGCCGTGGCGAGGGTTGCGCCCCGCTCGGTGAGCATGCGGTGGACGAGCTCCTGCATGGAGGCGGTCTCGTAGCCCACGACGTAGCGGGGGATGAGGCGGCGCAGTGCCTCGAACTGCCGCTCGATTTCGCGCTCGGCAGCGCCGCCCTCGACTTCGTAGGCCGAGAGCCTCAGGCGCACCGCGCCGGGATTGGGCAGGTAGGCCAGGCGGAGGTAGGAGGGCAGGGCCTCCTCCCATGCGGCGATGCGCTCGGCGCGCATCGACTCGCCGAGTCCCGAGCTCACTAGCG
>VSOO01000172.1:1280-3071 GCA_009774895.1 Alistipes sp.
ATCTGGCGCAGCGAGAAGCGCCTGCGGAGCCGCGGCATGACCTCGTCCTGCATGAGGTGCTCCATTTCGAAGGGCACGCCCGGCAGCGAGATCACCGCGCGGCCGTCGCGTTCGAACCACATGCCGGGGGCCGTGCCGTGGGCGTTGAAGAGCACCGTGCACGCCGCGGGCACGAGGGCCTGCGCGCGGTTCAGTTCGTTGTATTCGATGCCGCGCGCCGCGAGCATGCGTTCGACGTGGGCGGCGACCGCCTCGTCGCGGACCATGCCGCAGCCGAAGAGTGCGGCGAGCGTCTTCTTGGTGATGTCGTCCTTCGTGGGGCCCAGACCTCCGGTCAGCACGACGACCTCCGAGTCGCGGAGCGCGCGCTCCACGGCTTCGGTGATGCGTGCGGCGTCGTCGCCCACCGAGTTCTTGGCGAGCACGACGATGCCCGCGGCGTTGAGGTGGCGGGCGATGGAGACCGAATTGGTGTCGGTGATCTGTCCGATCAGAATCTCGTCGCCGATGGTGATGATCGTGGCTTTCATGCTTCGTCGCTGTTGCGGACCTCGCGGGTGCGCTCGCCGGCGGCCCCGGCGTCGGCGATCAGGGCGCGGCATATGTCGCGCACGAGGCGCGGTCCTTCGTAGATGTATCCCGTGTAGAGCTGTACCAGGTCGGCGCCTGCGGCGAGCATGCGCCGCACGTCGTCGGCCGTCATGAGGCCGCCCGAGCCGATGATGGGGTAGGCTCCGCCCGAGCGCTCGTGGATGCGGCGCACGATCTCGATCGAGCGCTGCGTGAGCGGTGCGCCCGAGAGGCGTCCTGCGCCGATGCGTTCGATCACGCCCGGCGAGGTGCGCAGCCCCTCGCGGCGGTGCGTGCCGTTGGTGGCCACGATGCCGTCGAGCGGCGTTTCGACCAGCACGTCGGTGATGCGGTCGATCGCCTCGTCGCTCAGGTCGGGCGAGATTTTCAGCAGGATGGGGCGGTACTGGTTCTGTCCGCGCCGGAAGTCGAACAGCGGTTCGAGCAGGCGCAGGATGTACTCGCGCGTGTGGGTCGTGCTTTCGCATTCGCCGTTGCCGCAGCTGATGTTCACGGTGAAGTAGTCGGCGTACTGGTAGAGGTTGCGGAAGAGCTTGAGGTAATCCGCGCCGGCGTTTTCGGGGGCCGTGGCGGGGTTCTTCCCGATGTTGCAGCCTACGATCGTATCGCCGTGGGGGCGCCGCAGCCGGCGGATCATGTACTCCAGGCCGCGGTTGGCCAGGCCCACGCGGTTGATCAGGGCGCCGTCCTTGGGCAGCCTGAAGATGCGGGGCCGCGGGTTCCCCGGCTGGGGCCGGGGCGTCACGGTGCCCGTCTCGACGAATCCGAAGCCCATCGCCTCCAGTTCGCGGCACACCTCGGCGTCGCAGTCGAAGCCCGCCGCGATGCCCACCGGATTGCGGAACCGCACGCCGAAGACCTCGCGTTCGAGTGCGGGGTGGCGCACGGCGCAGCAGCGTTCGAGCAGCCAGTGTCCGCCCGGAAAGGCACCCGCCACACGCAGCAGGCGCAGCACCGTGCGGTGCGCCCGTTCGATGGGGAGCCGGAAGAGAATCGGTCGGATCAGTGTGCGGTACATAGCGGCGGCAAAGGTAGCGATTTTATCCTAAAAGTATTCTTCGCGGTAACGGTAGTTGTCGCGGAGCGCCTCGAAATCCGCGGGCTGCGCCTTGAGCCGGTCGCTCTGCGCCGCGATATCGAAATAGCGGGGCTTCGTGGCGCACATTTCCTGCCACGCGATGGGGCGGGGGCACGAACGGG
>VSOO01000173.1 GCA_009774895.1 Alistipes sp.
GCCCCGGGGTATGGGCGCGGATCAGGCCCGCTCCTTGAATCTTTCGAGCTGGCGCTTGAGGGCGTCGATCGCCTCGTCCACCGCCTCCTCGAACGTCTTGGCCTGGTGACTCGCGACGAGCTCTTCGCCCGGCATGCTGAGCGTGATGGTGGCTATCTTGTTTCCCTTTTCGTGGTCCTTGTCGAGTTTCAGGATGACATCCGCGCCTGTGGAGCGTTCGGCGAAGCGGTCTAGTTTGGCCATTTTCGCTTCCACGAAGTCGATCAGCCGACGGTCGGCATCGAACTTTACTGACTGAATCTGTACGTTCATAACTTTAGTAATTAATATGGTTAATCACTCTCCGCGCTTCCCGCGCGGGTGGGCTTTCGCATAGACGGCCTTCAGGGCCGCGATGCTGTTGTGCGTATAAACCTGCGTGGCCTGCAACGAGGCGTGGCCGAGCAACTCCTGGATCTCGCGCATGTCGGCGCCGCCGTTGAGCAGGTGGGTGGCGAACGTGTGCCGCAGCACGTGCGGACTCTTTTTCCCCTGCACGCCGCTCCGTTGCAACTGCTCCCGCACGGTGCGGTAGACCGTGCTGCGGGAGATTCGTTCTCCTTGCTGTGTTAAAATTAATGCTTTTTCTCCGGATTTGCAAATATTCTGCCTCCCGATCAGGTCGAGATAGCGTAAAATTTTTTCGCGGACGAACTCCAGCACCGGTACCAGGCGCTCCTTGTCGCCCTTGCCGCGGATGCGCAGCGTCGTGAAGTCGTGGTTGAAGTCGTCGCGGTCGATGCCCACCAGCTCGGCCAGGCGCAGGCCGCAGGCGTAGAGCAGCAGCACGATGAGCGCGTTGCGCTCCGCAACGAAATCGTCGCTTTCGGCCGTGCAGTCGCCCACGATGTCCGACATGCGGCTTTCGGGCACGAAGACCGGCAGCCGCTTCGGGGTGCGCAGCGAGGGCACGCTGCGGCAGATGTCGCGCTCGCAGCGCCCCGTGCGGTGGAGCCAGCGGAAGAAGGAGCGGAGCGACGAGACCTCGCGGTTGATGGAGGCGGCGCCCAGCGAGGTGCTCTCCGAGCGGTGGACGATCCATTCGCGGATGTCCTCGGTGCGGACCGCTGCGGGGTCGAACGATGCCTCGTCCGTGCCGAGCCACTCGATGAAGCGGCCGATGTCGCGGCGGTAGTTGCGGATCGTGAGCGGCGAGTAGCGCCGTTCGGCCGCGAGGTATTGGAGAAAGCGCGTGAGCATGGAGTGCGTTTTTGGGGGTTACGCTCTGCGGGTCCGGCCGCAGGGGCGGCGTGTGCGGCAGGGCGGGGCCCGTCTCCGCACGGTCGCCGGAACGGGCCGGACCGTACGGGGCAAAGATACCCTTTTTTCGGCAATTCCGCAGCCCGGGGTGCGGTAACGGGCGGGCGGCCATGCGGATTTCGGCCTGCGGTGTGTCGTGCGGCGCTACGGCTCGATGCGGGGTCCGATCCCTTCGTGGGCGCAGAGCAGGCCCAGCTTGCTCCGGACGATGCGCTCCAGTTCCGTGTCGGGATCCTCCGCGTCGGCGGCATGAAAGGCGCCCGGCGGCGCGCAATAGCGCACCGCGCCGAAGTCCTCGCCCGCCACGGCGGCGACTACGGCGTCGATGCGGTCGGCATCGCGCAGCATGCGGTCGAGGAACGTGCGCCGCGCCGCGTCGTCCGGAAAGCCGGGCGAGGCGATGAGGCAGTGACCGTCGTGCAGTCGGTCGAGTGTCCGGCAGAGCGTGAATCCGTGGCGTCCGGCCAGGCGGAGTGCGGTCTCTTCGGCGAATCCGTACAATACGATATTCATGGCTGTCACTTTAAATAAAGGCGCGGCGGCATACTAATCCCCCGATGCGTTATGGCAGTAACGTCTCTCGACCGCCGCGCCTTTCGGTTTTGCGTCCGACGACGCGGTGCGGGGCGAGCGCGGCCGCAACGGAGGCGGCGCGGCGTCGGCCTGCGGCCACGTCCGGTGTCGGAATTCGCGGAACGGCGCACGGGTGCGTGCACGGCCTCCGGTCGCGCGGGGCGGCGAAAGGCGGAGCGTACGGCGGGCCTGCGCGGCGGCGCAGGGATGCGCGTTCCGAAATAACGTTTGAATACAGCCGAAATCGAATGCCTAACCCACGAGGACATCCGACATCGAATCGAATCGGCAGGTCTTCTGACTTGCTCCCGTTCCGAAGCCTTCCCGATCCTCGCGGAGGATCAGTGGCCGAGATTACGGAACGTTTTCATCAAGCCGAGGGCAATCGAGCATGCTCGGATTGCCGAGGCGGGAAAATGTCAGCGAAAAGCTGACGTTGCGGAGCTTCACAGCAGCGGGACTGTCCGGGATTCGCACCCGGTTCCCTTTTCACTCCGCCCCTCGTCGAGCGGGCGGAGAACCGAATCTGCGGGCAAAGATAACGGAAAATCGGGAAAAACGACCGAAGCGTGCCGTTTTTTTTGCCTCGGGGCGGCGGTTTGTGCTCCCGGAGACGGTGGAGGCGGATTTGTGTGCGAGGACATAATGTGTTGCCTTTGGGTGCGATTTCATTGCGGGATTTTTCATCCTGAGAATGATCCTGCTGCACTTCCTTCAGTGCATCGATCCGTTGGGCCGAAGGCGGCTTCACATTCCGCTGGGTGCTTGCCAACGGCGTGAATTTTCTGAGGGCGGGGGCGATCTATGGAAACGCTGCGCTGTGGTTTCTGCTCGTGCTGTTTCCGGTGAAGAATCTCTACAATGCCATCCGCAGTGAGAGGGTGCGGTGGATCGCGCTCTTCGTCAGTCCCTTGTTTGCTTACGTGTTGAATCGTTTCTCGATCAACTGGCCGTTTCTGCTCGTTGCACGCTATCTTGTCGCGGCATGCGGCATTACGGACCCGGTGGCGGCAGTCGCACTCTATGTCGGGGTGGAGGCCGTGGCCTTGCCCTGCGTCTACGCGCTCAATAAAAGATTCGGGTGGGGCTGAGGCGTCGGCGGGAGGGACGGTCGGTTGGACGCAGGCGGATGCCCCCATGCGGTGCGGCGGCCTATGGGCTGGGGCTGCGCTGCGGGTGGCTGCAACGG
>VSOO01000174.1 GCA_009774895.1 Alistipes sp.
CTCTTCGGGTCCAGCTCGTAAGCCTTCGCATAGGCGGCGAAGGCTTCCTCGATCAGGTTGTCGCCGACCTCGCGGGTCTGCCACCACGCCGCGAGCTTGCCGTCGCGCACGTAGGCCTTGAAGTAGGGATAGACCAGCACGTCGAACTGCGTGCCGTTGAGCGTCTCCTGCTGCATGGAGAGCGCATCGCCCACGGCGAGCTTCAGCATCGGGGCCTCCATGCCGGCGAAGATGTTGCGCGTGGGCTCCGAGGCCGCGTCGAGGTAAGCCTTGCCGCGGCTGATCCACGTGGCCGCCTTGGCCGACTTCTTCGCGTCGGCGATGTCGGCATCGCTCTTGGCCAGTTTCGCACGGATGGCCTCCTGATTGACCCGCTGTGCCTGGGCCGCGGGTGCGACGAAGAGCAGCGCCGCCGCAGCCATCATGATGAGTTTTTTCATAACGAAAGAAATTTTAGGTTTTCTGTGTGTTTCCGTCTCTTTACTGTTCCGCGGCGGGCACATTGCCTCCGTCTGCGGCTTCGGCCGTCGTCCCGGCCGCATCGGCAACCGCCACGGCGTCGGTCTGCGGCTCCTCCTCCTCGGACTTGGGCACGGCCATCACCGAGGCGATGGCGTCGCCCTCGCGCAGGTTGATGATGCGCACGCCCTGCGTCGCACGGCCCGCCACGCGGATCTGCGACACCGCCGTGCGGATCGTGAGGCCCGAGCGGTTGATGATCATCAGGTCGTTGTCGTCCGACACGGCCTGGATCGACACCAGGCGTCCGGTCTTCTCCGTAACGTTGATCGTCTTCACGCCCTTGCCGCCGCGGTTGGTGATGCGGTATTCGTCCAGATCGGTGCGCTTGCCGTAGCCGTTTTCGCTCAGCACCAGCACATCCTGCTTCGAGTCGGGCTCCACGCAGATCATGCCGATCACCTCGTCGCTCTCCTCGATCGAAATGCCGCGCACGCCCGCACCCACACGGCCGATCGGACGCACCGTGCTCTCGTTGAAGCGGATGGCTTTGCCGTCGCGTGCGGCGATCATCACCTCGGCGCTGCCGCTCGTCAGGCAGGCGTCGATCAGCTGGTCGCCCTCGCGGATGACGATGGCGTTCACGCCGTTCTGGCGCGGACGCGAGTAGGCTTCGAGCTTCGTCTTCTTGATCGTGCCGTCCTTCGTGCACATGATGATGAAGTTGTCGTTCACGTACTCGGGGTCGTTCAGGCGCTTGCAGTTGATGTAGGCGCGGACCTTGTCGTCGGGTTCGATCTGGATCAGGTTCTGGATCGCGCGACCCTTCGATGCGCGCGTGCCCTCCGGAATGTCGTACACCTTGAGCCAGTAGCAGCGGCCCTTCTCGGTGAAGAACATCATCGTGGCGTGCATCGAGGCCACGTAGATGTGCTCGATGAAGTCCTCGTCGCGCGTGGCGCTGCCCTTCACGCCCACGCCGCCGCGGTGCTGCGTGCGGTACTCGGCCAGCGGCGTGCGCTTGATGTATCCCATGTGCGACATGGTGATCACCATGTCCTCGTCGGCGTAGAAATCCTCGGGGTTGAACTCCTCCGAGGCGTAGATGATCTCGGTGCGGCGCTCGTCGCCGTACTTCTCCTTCATCTCGATCAGCTCCTCGCGGATGACGCGCATCTGCTCGTCGCGGCTCGCCAGCACCTCGCGGAAGTAGGCGATGCGCTTTTCGAGCTCCTCGCGCTCGGCGTCGAGCTTGCCGCGTTCGAGGCCCGTGAGGGCGCGCAGACGCATGTCGATGATGGCTGCCGACTGGAGGTCGCTCAGACCGAAGCGCTCCATCATGCGCTCCTTGGCCGCGTCGGGCGTCTGCGACGAGCGGATGATGTGCACGATCTCGTCGATGTTGTCCTGGGCGATCAGCAGACCCTGCACGATGTGCAGGCGCTCCTCGGCCTTGCGCAGGTCGAAGCGCGTGCGGCGCACCACCACGTCGTGGCGGTGCTCGACGAAGTGGCGGATCAGCTCGCGCAGGTTGAGCAGCATCGGACGCCCCTTGACCAGGGCGATGTTGTTCACGGCGAACGAGGTCTGGAGCGGCGTGTTCTTGTAGAGCGTGTTCAGCACCACGCTCGCCACAGCGTCCTGCTTGAGGATGATGATGATGCGCAGGCCGTTGCGGTCCGACTCGTCGTTGATGTACGAAATGCCCTCGATCTTCTTGTCGTTGATCAGGTCGGCGATCTTCTTGATCATCTCGGCCTTATTGACCATGTAGGGGATTTCGGTGATCACGATGCACTCGCGGCCGCTGGCCGTATGCTCGATCTCGGTGCGGGCGCGCATCATCACGCGGCCGCGGCCCGTGAGCAGCGCCTCCCTCACCCCGTCGTAGCCGTAGATCAGGCCGCCCGTGGGGAAGTCGGGCCCTTTCACGTACTGGAGCAGCTCCTCGCATTCGATCTCCGGATTGTCGATGTAGGCGCAGCAGGCGTCCACCACCTCGCGCAGGTTGTGGGGCGCCATGTTGGTGGCCATGCCGACGGCGATGCCGCTCGCGCCGTTCACCAACAGCAGCGGAATCTTGGTCGGAAGCACCGTGGGTTCGGGGATCGTGTCGTCGAAGTTGAGCGTCCAGTCGATGGTCTCCTTGTCGATGTCGGCCATCACCTCGTCGGTGATCTTCTTCATGCGGGCCTCGGTGTAACGCATGGCCGCGGGCGAGTCGCCGTCCATCGAACCGAAGTTGCCCTGTCCGTCCACCAGCGGATAGCGCATCGACCACTCCTGGGCCAGACGCACCATGGCGTCGTAGACCGACGAGTCGCTGTGGGGATGGAACTTACCGAGGACGTCGCCGACGATACGGGCCGACTTTCGGGTGGGTTTGTCCGAGGAGAGGTTGAGCTCGGCGCTCATATCGTAGAGGATGCGCCGGTGCACGGGTTTCAGACCGTCGCGCACGTCGGGCAGGGCCCGGGACACGATGACCGACATCGAATAATCGATGTAGGCCGTCTTCATCTGCTCTTCGATGTTGATGGGGATGATCCGCCCCACCAAACCGGCATTCTTTTCTTCTTCGGTTAGCATTG
>VSOO01000175.1 GCA_009774895.1 Alistipes sp.
GTCAGAAGGGCGACCTTGATACCGCCTGCCACGAGCGTCGGGCTGATGTCGCCGGCAGCCTGGATGGCGTCGAACGCCGCGATCATGCCGACTACGGTACCCATGAAGCCCAACATCGGCGCCAGAGCGATGAACAGGCCGATCCAGCTCAGACCCGACTCCATCTGGCCCGTCTGCACCGAGCCGTACGATACGACCGACTTCTCCACGGCGTCCAGACCCTGATCGTAGCGGTCGAGACCCTGGTAGTAGATCGAAGCGATCGGGCCGCGCGTGTTGCGGCAGATCTCCTTGGCGGCCTCGATGCCGCGGCTCTTCACGGCCTCCTCGACCTGAGCGACGAACTTCTTGGTGTTGATGGTCGAAAGCGCGAGGTAGAGAATGCGCTCGATGGCTACGGCCAGACCGATCACGAGGCAGAGGAGCACGGGAAGCATCCACTCCCAGCCGCCTTCGAGGAACTTCTGCATCATCACGTGGTGCATCGTCTCGCCGGCGATCTCGGTCTCGGCAGCCACCTGATCTGCGGCCTCTACGGCCTCGGCGACAGCTTCTGCGGCAGCCTCGGCCGCGGGTTCCTGCGCGAACACATTAACAGTGCCAAGAGCGAAGATGGCGACCGTCAGAATCAAAAAAAGTTTTTTCATAATTGTGTTTGATAGTTAAATTTAAATTAGTTTGTGTTTCAAGTTTCGTTTCCTATCAAAATTTATCGCTCCGGGCCGCACGTTTCTGCCCTGCGCAGACCGCAAAACCCCGAATACAGGCATCGGCCGCCGGGTGCCGCACGCCTCCGGACGCCGCACGCCCGAGGTTGCAAACACGCGGTTATCAAACGATTACCCGCACAACAAACCCTTCGTCCCCCGTTGCGGGCATCCGAAAGAGTCTGTTTACAGTGCGAAATATAAGAAAAATTTCCGGTTCCCGCAACGCCCTATGCCGTAAATTCGCCTTTTATCGGACGGCGCAGCAGCGCGCGCGTTTCCTCGGCCGGCAGCTCCTTGCCCAGCACGTACATCAGTTTGGTCACCGCGGCCTCCACGGTCATGTCGTACCCCGAGAGCACGCCCGCCTTGCGCAGCCGCTGCCCCGTTTCGTAGAGGTCCATCGACACGCTGCCGCTGCCGCACTGCGTGATGTTGAGCACGATGATGCCGCGGGCCACCGCATCCTCCACCGTGCGCAGGAACCACTCGCTCGTCGGAGCATTGCCCGCGCCGTAGGTTTCGAGCACCACGCCGCGCAGCCCCTCGGTCGAGAGCATCGTGCGGAGCGTGCGTTCGTCGAGACCCGGGAACAGCTTGACCACCAGCACTCCGTCGCCGAGACGGTCGGCGATGCGCAGCTCGGCCGCAGCCTCCTCCGGCTCCAGCACCGCCGGCATGTTGTAGGCGATGTTCACGCCCACCTCGGCCAGCGGGACATAGTTGTTCGAGTCGAAGGCGCTGAGCGCCTCGGCGCTCCGCTTCGTGGTGCGGTTGGCGCGGAACAGCCGGTTCTGGAAGTAGAGCGACACCTCCGGCACGCGGGGGCGGCCTCCGATCTGCGCTCCCGCGATCTCGATCGCCGTGATGAGGTTCTCGCGGCCGTCGGTGCGCAGCACGCCGATCGGAATCTGGCTGCCGGTGAAGACCACGGGCTTGGCCAGGTTTTCGAGCATGAAGCTCATCGCCGACGCGGTGTAGGACATGGTGTCGGTGCCGTGCAGCACCACGAATCCGTCGTAGCGCGCATAGTTGTCGCGGATCAGTCCCGCCAGGCAGATCCAGTTGTCCGGCGACACGTTCGAGGAGTCGATCACGGGGTCGATCGTCAGCACGTCGATATTGACGTTCAGTCGCTTGAGCGAGGGGAACTCCTCGTAGATCGCACTGAAGTCGAACGGTACGAGCGCACCGGTCTCGGCATCGTTCTTCATGCCGATCGTGCCGCCCGTGTAGATAATGAGAATCGAAGGTTTCATCGGGTTGTAAAGTTTTTATCGTTATTTGTCGTTTCGAGTCGTCGCACCCATGCCCTCTCCGAACATGCGGCGGGCATTGGCCGTCGTAACGGCCGCCACCGTTGCGGCGTCCGTGCCGTGCAGCTCGGCGATCTTCTCGCACACATGGCGCACGTAAGCCGGTTCGTTGCGCTCGCCGCGATGGGGCGCGGGCGTGAGGTAGGGGCAGTCGGTTTCGAGCACCAGGCATTCGAGCGGCATGCGCCGCACGGTCTCGGCCAGTGCGCTCTTGCGGAACGTCACCACGCCTCCGATGCCGAAGAGCCAGTCGCCCGTGGCCGCGAGGCGTTCATAGACCTCAACCCCCTCCGAATAAGCATGGAACACGCCCCGAAGGCAACTTCCCTCCGCACGCGCGGCCTCGGCCTCCTCGCCCACGATGCGCACCATCGCGTCCCACGCCGCACGCGTGTGCACGGCTACCGGCAGGTCGTGCCGGCGCGCCAGGCGCAGCTGTGCGACGAACGCCTCGCTCTGTTCGCGCACGAAACGGTCGTCCCAGTAGAAGTCGAGTCCGATTTCGCCCACGGCGCAGAACGCCCCGATCCCCTCGGGCGGCGCGTCCAGCAGCCGGGCGACCAGCGCCAGCTCCTCGCGCCAGCGGGGATTGTCGTTGATCGACGTGGGATGGAGGCCCATCATCGCCGCACAGCGGTCGGGATGGGCGCGGCACAGCCTGAACAGCCGTTCGTGGCTCTCCGAGTCGATGGCCGGCAGCAGCATGCGGCCCACGCCCGCCTCCGCGGCACGTTGCAGCGCCGCCTCGCGGTCCGCATCGAACTCCTCGGCATAGAGGTGGCAGTGGGTATCGGTAAGCATCGTTTCCATCACGCTATATCGTTCTTTTTTCGTTACGCAGCATTCGCTTCGCTCCTCAGAGCAGTCTGAGGTAGCGGTTTCCGGGCAGCTGCCGCACGGCGCCCGCCATTTCGAGCCCCAGCAGCACGGCCGAGAGCTCCGGCGCTCCCTGGCCCGAGCGCACGACGAGTTCGACGAGCGTAACCGCATCGGATGCGGCGACCG
>VSOO01000176.1 GCA_009774895.1 Alistipes sp.
ACTCAAAAGACGCATTGAGGAGCTCGACGCCGAGACCGCCGACCGGATCGCCCGGAGCGGATTGCGCAGCTTCATTGTCTACCACCCGGCCCTCACCTACTACGCCCGCGCCTACGGCCTGGAGCAGCTCGCCATCGAATCGGAAGGCAAGGAGCCGTCGGCCCGACGGCTTACGGAGCTCATCCGCCGCGCCCGCACCGAAGGCGTGCGCCGCATATTCTATCACGGCCAGTACCCCGTAACGGTGTGCAAGACCGTGTCCGAAGACATCGGAGCCACGCCGGTCGAATTCGACCCGCTGCGCGAGGATCCGATCGCCAACATACGCACCATCACCGACCTGCTGACCGAGGAGCCATGACCGACCGCACCCCCATCGTCTCGCTCCGGGGCATCGGCGTACGCTACGACGGCGCCGAAGCGCTCCGCGATGCCGACCTCGACATCTATGCCGACGATTTCCTGGGCGTCATAGGCCCCAACGGCGGCGGAAAAACCACGCTCATGAAGGTCATACTCGGCACCGTGCCCCATACGGGTACGGTGACGCTGTCGCCCGAGCTGTTCCGCAACCGCGAGCGGCTGATCGGCTACATGCCCCAGCTTTCGGAGTTCGACCGTGCGTTCCCCATCTCCCTGCGGGAGGTCGTGCTGTCGGGTTTGCAGGGCAAGAAAGGATTCTGGGGAGGCTATACGAAGCAGGATCGCCGCAAGGCGGAAGAGCTGCTCGACGCCTCGGGACTCGGCGCCATCGCCTCGCAGCCCATCGGCGCCGTGTCGGGCGGTCAGATGCAGCGTACGCTGCTCTGCCGAGCCGTCATCTCCGAGCCGCGGCTGCTGATCCTCGACGAACCCGCCAACTTCGTGGACAACAAGTTCGAAAACGAACTCTACGAGACGCTGCGCACGCTCAACGACCGCATGGCGATCGTCATGGTGTCGCACGACGCAGGAACGATTTCGGGCATCGTGAAGCACATCGTCTGCGTGAACCGCCACGTCCACCGACACGACTCGAACATCCTGACCGAGGAGCAGTTGCGCGACTACGACTGCCCCATCCGACTCATCGCCCACGGCGACGTACCCCACACCGTACTGGCCAACCACCCCTGCTGCCACAAGCACGGATAGCCTCCGAAGAGCATGGTTCCCGATCATTACAGCGAAAAAGTGGCGGAAGCCATTGCGCTGATTTGGAAAAGCTACGACAAAACCGCAATGCGCCGCGGTTACAACCTGCTGACCGAAGCCGCACGCACAGGCGACGCCGATGCCCCGTGTTTTCTGGGCCGCTGCCACCTGGGTGAGGAGTACGTATGGTCGGGCGGCGGCTTCGTGCGCGACGAACGCCTCGCCTCCCGATACATCGCCGAGAGCATTGTCCGCGGCAGCGCCACCGGAGTGCTGTGTGCTTTGCGCACGGGCGATCTGACCCCGGAACTGCACGCGCAAATGCCTTTCGACTCGCTCAAAGAAGCCTATGCATCAGTGCTCGGACTGGCCGAGGCCGGAGAGGCTTTCGCCCAGTACATGATCGGCAACGTCTATTTTTGGGGCGACTACCTCGAAATCGAGGGAGAGGAGGAGACCGCACGCTTCGACTCGGAGGAGGATTACTACGCTTTCGCCTACCCCATTGCGGCCCATTATTACGAACTGTCGTTCCGCAACGGCCTGGCCTGCGGCTTCGGCAACTACCGGTCCATCTACGAATCGGACCTCACGGAGATCGACTTCGACACCTATGCCGAAACGTTCGAAATGCTGGTCGCAACCGGCGATCCGCTGATCTGCAACGACTACGGCAAATTTCTCGAAGACGAATACGACGATGCCGAGGGGGCTTTCGCCCATTACATGATGGCCGTGGAGCGGGGCGATGCGGCATCGGCCTACAACGTCGGCACCTGCTACGGCCGGGGCTACGGAGTAGCGGAGGATCCGGACAAGGCTTTCGAAGATTACATGATGGCGGCGGAAGCCGGATACGAGAACGCTCAGTTCCAGGTCGGCAACTTCTATTACGAAGGTCGTGGCAACGTGCGGCGTGACTACGCCGAAGCGGTCCGATGGTTGGAGCGTGCTTACGCGAACCGCAGCGACAGAGAAGACATACGCGCCGCAGCCGAACTGGCGGTCTGCTACCAGAACGGTCTGGGGACCGCACGCGACGACGTCCGCGCTTTCGGATTACTGCACGAAACGGAAGCGCGGCTCGACGACCTGTGGGAACCGGTGGATGCCCAGGTGCTCAACGCGCTCGGCGTCGCCTACGCCTACGGACGCGGCACGAAGCAGGACATCGAACGCGGCATCCGCTACTTCGACCGGGCCATAGCATACGACTCCGAGGAGGCCGCACGCAATCGCGCCCGGTTCGAGAAGTCGTTCTTCGGCCTCGGAGGCTGGAGAATGCGGTAACCGCCTCCTCCGAACCATATAAGTGAAATACGGCGCGCAAACCAACAACCGCACGCTCTATATGCCAAAACCCGGCCGAAGCCATCTTGCTTCGGCCGGGTTTGTCTGAAAAGCATTTCGGCATCCCCGCGCCAACCGGCATCCGCCCGCCGACGCGGATCCGAAAGCCGAGGACCCTGATGGAGACATCCCTCCCAGGGATAGGAAGAAGAAGCCCCGGGCGGCGAAATACCGCGTCCGGGGATAGGAAGAAGAAGCCCCCGGGCAACTACATCCCGTCGGTGGATCGGAAGCACCCCCGGGCGGCGACCCGCCCGAGCGGTACGGGCCCTTACGGGGTCCTCGCGCCGCACTACTCCTCACCCCCGCGCTCGCACGGTTCGCGGCGCAGGATGCGGTGGATGCCGAAGCAGGCCATCGCGCCGTAGACGATCGTCATGATCCAGAGCGTCCGGATTTCGGGCAGCACCTCGGCGAACGACGCCCCCATGCTGCGGATGCGGATGAAAGCATTCACGCCGTGGCTGCTGGGGAACACCTGTCCCAGCGCGTAGAGCCACTCAGGTATCGCCTCGCGCGGAAACGACGCGCCGCTGAGCATCAG
>VSOO01000177.1 GCA_009774895.1 Alistipes sp.
CCCAATGGCCGAAATCCCCCTCACCTCGCCCTTCCTGGGCGGCCCGGGCGGCCTCTGGGCCTGCCGCGGGCTCTCGGGCCTCTCCGCCTCCCCCACCGCCGTTTCCACATCGATTTTCTGAATCCGGTGCTCCTTCGGCGTATAGCTGAAGGCGGCGATCACGAGCCCGAGGGCCACGATCAGACCGATTTCGAGAAACAGACCCCGCTTGTTTTTCAGGTCCGCTTTGGGTGATTTTTTCTGTTCCATCTATGCTTCTTTAATTTTAATGTTCGCATGCTCGCGCGACACGGCACCCCGAAAGGCCCGTTAAGCACCTACAAATATATGGATAAAATTCCGAAAACCGATGCGCGCGGGACGAATTTCTTCATTTTTTGCCTACTTTTGCCCGCACACGACACCCGATGCTTATGGCAAACACCGAACCTCTGTACGGAAAAACGCCCGACGAACTGAGCGAACTCTGCGCACGCCTGGGCCTTCCGCGCTATGCGCCCCGCCAGATCGCACGCTGGCTCTACGTGCGCGCCGTGGCCGATCCCGCGGCCATGACCGATCTGTCGCGTGCGGCGCGCGAGGCGCTCGCCGCCGCGTGCGATCCGGGCCTCGCGCCCCCCGAGCGGGAGTGGCTCTCGGCCGACGGCACGAAAAAATACCTCTACCGCACCCGCGCCGGCCACTACGTCGAATCGGCCTTCATCCCCGACGGCGACCGCGCCACGCTCTGCGTCTCGTCGCAGGCCGGATGCCGCATGGGCTGCCGCTTCTGCGCCACCGGGCGCCAGGGCCTCCAGGCGTCGCTCACGGCGGGCGAAATCCTGAACCAGATCGCCTCGCTGCCCGAGCGCGAGCGACTCACCAACCTGGTGTTCATGGGCATGGGCGAGCCGCTCGACAACATCGACAACGTGCTCCGCGCCCTCGAAATCCTCACTGCTCCGTGGGGCTTCGCCTGGTCGCCCACACGCATCACGGTCTCCACCTCGGGCGTGACCCCGGCGCTGCCCCGGCTGCTCGACCGCACGAAGGTCCACCTGGCCGTGAGCCTTCACAACCCCTTTTCCGACGAGCGGGCCGAGATCATGCCCGTCGAGCGCGCCTACCCCATCGCCGGCGTCGCGGAGCTGCTGCGCCGCTACGACTTCACGCACCAGCGGCGCGTGTCGTTCGAGTACATCGTGCTGAGCGGCCTCAACGACACCCCGCGCCACATCCGCGGCCTGTGCCGGCTGCTCGACGGCATCAAATGCCGCATCAACCTCATCCGGTTCCACAAGATCCCCGGATCACCCTACTTCTCGCCCCCCGACGAGGAGCTGATCCGCTTCCGAGACACGCTGACGGCCAAAGGCATACAGACCACGATCCGGGCCTCGCGCGGCGAGGACATCCAGGCCGCCTGCGGCCTGCTCTCCACCCGCGAACAGCAGCAGCACGCGCAGCAGTGATGCGGCCCGGCGGCCGCCACCGCATCCCGCAAACGAAAGGGAAGCGCCCTTTCGCGCCCGGCGACGGAACGCAGCGGGTGCGGCGTATCGTCGCCGCCCGTGCCGTCCGCCGTCCGGCAGGCCGCACGGCATTGGAGCCCCCCGAACCCCGGCACGCGCGACGCACGGCCGTCAGCCGCCCGCGGCATGCGCCGGAGGAGGGATTTTTCCGGCACGGAATTGGACAGTTTCGGGAAATTATTGCTAAATTTGCCCCGTTAGGCAAATGAGAGCGGAATACGGTTCCCATAACCTTTTAAACCTGCAACCATGTTCGCAATCGACCATTACGACTTCAAAGGCAAGCGCGCGATCATCCGCGTGGACTTCAACGTGCCCCTCGACGGCGAGGGCCGCGTGACCGACGACACCCGCATCCGTGCGGCCGTGCCCACCATCCGCAAGGTGCTGGAGGGCGGCGGCTCCGTGATTCTGATGTCGCACCTGGGCCGTCCGAAGAAGAATCCCGATCCGAAATACTCGCTCGAACAGATCGTGCCGGCCATCGAGCGGCTCCTGGGCACGAAGGTGCTCTTCGCCGGCGACTGCATGGGCGACAAGGCGGCCGCCATGGCCCGCGACCTGAAGCCCGGCGAGGTGATGCTGCTCGAAAACCTCCGCTTCTACGCCGAGGAGGAGGGCAAGCCCCGCGGCCTTGCGGAGGATGCCACCGACGAGGAGAAGAAAGCAGCCAAGAAAGCGCTGAAGGAGGGACCCCAGAAGGAGTTCGTGCAGCGCCTGGCCTCCTATGCCGACTGCTACATCAACGACGCGTTCGGCACGGCGCACCGCGCCCACGCCTCCACGGCCCTCATCGCCGACCTGTTCCCGAAGGACAAGATGTTCGGCTACGTCATGGAGAACGAGCTGAAAGCCATCGACGGCGTGATGGAACACCCCCGGCGTCCGTTCTGCGCCATCATCGGCGGCTCGAAGGTCTCGACCAAGATCACCATCATCGAGAAACTCATGGAGAAGGTCGATTCGATCATCCTGGGCGGCGGCATGACCTACACGTTCGCCGCGGCGCAGGGCGGCCGCGTCGGCAACTCGATCTGCGAACCCGACATGTTCCCCGTGGCGCGCGAGATCCTGGCCAAGGCCGAGGAGCGCGGCATCGAGCTGGTCATGTCGCCCGACGCGCTGATCGCCGACGCTTTCTCGGCCGACGCCCGCACCGACGAAGCTCCGACCGACGCCATTCCCGACGGCTGGGAGGGCGTGGACATCGGCACCGAGGGCAAGCGCCGCTTCCGCGAGCACATCCTGGGCTGCAAGACCATTCTGTGGAACGGTCCGGTGGGCGTGTTCGAAATCGACAAGTTCGCGACGGGCTCGCGCGCCGTGGCCGAAGCCATCGCCGAAGCCACGGAGCAGGGCGCCTACTCGCTCATCGGCGGCGGCGACTCGGTGGCCTGCATCAACAAGTTCGGCCTCACGGACAAGGTCTCCTACGTCTCGACGGGCGGCGGCGCGCTGCTCGAATACATGGAGGGCAAGGAGCTGCCGGGCGTGGCGGCCA
>VSOO01000178.1 GCA_009774895.1 Alistipes sp.
AAGATTGTGCAGGTAGACCGCAATTATTGAGTTGCAAACGGTTTATGTCCGGTATTGCTTGGAAGTTTGCGGCTTTTTAAGCCGCGCGGGCCGCAGCCTTGGGGCGGCGGAGGCCCGCATCTTCGCTGTCGCTTCGTGCGGGCGCTCCGCAGGCTGCTGCCCGGCTTTGCAGGCCCAATAGGACAGGTTGTTACGCCGGCTGCCGCCCGGTGCCGTAAACCGCTGCGACAGGCTGTTTGGCTGACTGCGACCCACCGTCGCAAACCGCCGGGGACGTCAGCAGCGGCCCGCCATTTTCAGGCCCTTTTTCCCGTTTCGGCTGCGCCGCGGCCGCCACCGCGCGGCAAAATCGCAAATAAATTTGCTTTTGCGCCCGGCGAATTCGTATCTTTGCGGCCGCAAAAATAACGAAAATGGATTTCATAACGATCATCGACTACATCGGTACGTTCGCGTTTGCGATCAGCGGCATCCGCCTCGCCTCGGCCAAACATTTCGACTGGTTCGGGGCCTACGTCGTGGGCTTCGTCACGGCTGTGGGCGGCGGTACGATGCGCGACCTGATGCTCGGGCTGCCGCCGTTCTGGATGCTGAACGTGTCGTACCTCGTGGTGACGGGGCTGGCGCTGCTTTTCGTGGTGGGGCTGCGCAAATACGTGGTCAAGCTCAACAACACCTTCTTTATTTTCGATGCCGTCGGCCTGGGGCTCTTCACGGTTGTGGGCGTCGGCAAGAGCATCGCCGCGGGCTATCCCATGTGGGTGAGCATCATCATGGGTACGATGACGGGCGCTGCGGGCGGTATGTTCCGCGACATCTTCATTAACGAGGTGCCGCTCATCTTCCGCAAGGACATCTATGCCATCGCCTGCGTGTGCGGCGGCTACATCTATTTCTTCTGCCGCTGGCTCGGCATGGCGGATGCCATGACACAGCTGGTCGCCGCCTCGTCGGTGATCGTCATCCGCATCCTGGCCGTGCGCTACGGCGTCTGTCTGCCCGCACTGCGCGGCGAACCCGGACAGGAAGAGGAGTAGCCGGCAGGGAGGGGTATCCGGTTTGCGGGGCGACGGCCGAACAGGGCTGCCGCCCCGCTTCGTGTCTGTGGACCGGAGTGCGGTCGTTCCCGCTTCGGCCGCATCCGCCGATACGGTACGGTGGTGCTTGCGGGGGCCGTATGAATTGATGCGGACGGCTGTGCCGCTTCTGTGCGTTGTGTCCGGCCGCAGTCGCTGAGGACCGTTTCTGCGGGGCGTTCCATGCTCAGGAACGTTCTCGGAGTCCGGGATCCCGGCGGTGCCGTATCGTGCAGAAACTCGAAGGCGTCGTGCGGCACTTTCCGCCGCTTCTTGTCGTTTCCCGCCGTTTCGGGAGGTGCCGGCCCCTACGGATCGGCCCGGACTCTCTTACGAAAGTCCGGGCCGGTCGCGTCGCAGGGGCCGTGCGGCGAATTACTTCGTCATGTAGCCCTTGATGTAGTGGTGGTGCGTGCCGAAGCGCTCGAATGCGGCCTTGTCCAGCTCCTCCTGGGCCGAGGGATCGGCCACCGAGATGATCAGGCGTGCGCGCTCCTGGAGCGTCTTGCCGTAGAGGTCCACGGCACCGTGCTCGGTGACGAACCAGTGGATGTGGTTGCGCGTGGTGACCACGCCCGCACCCGGCGTGAGCACCGGGGCGATCTTCGACACGCCCTTGTTCGTTACCGACGGCATGGCGATGATCGCCTTGCCACCCTTCGACAGCGAAGCGCCGTACACGAAGTCGATCTGTCCGCCCACGCCCGAGTAGAACTTCGTGCCGAGCGAGTCGGCGCACACCTGGCCCGTGAGGTCCACCTGGAGCGCCGAGTTGATGGCCGTCACGCGGTCGTTCTTCGCGATGACGTAGGGATCGTTGGTGTAACCCACGTCCATCATCAGCACCCCGGGGTTGTCGTCGATGAAGTCGTAGACCTTCTGCGAGCCCATGAGGAACGTCGAGACCATCTTGCCCTTGTCGATGTTCTTCGCCTCGCCGTTGATGACACCCTTTTCCACGAGCGGAAGCACGCCGTCGGCGAACATCTCGGTGTGGATGCCCAGGTTGCGGTGGCCGCCCAGCTGCGCCAGCACGGCGTTCGGGATGGCCCCGATGCCCATCTGGAGCGTGGCGCCGTCCTCGATCAGCGCAGCGCAGTGCTTGCCGATGGCTGTCTCGGTGGCGTTGGGTTCGGTGAAGTGGGCCTCTTCGAGCGGCGTGTCGTCCTGCACGAAGGTGTCGATCTTCGATACGTGGATCATGGCGTCGCCGAAGGCGCGCGGCACGTGCTTGTTCACTACGGCGATCACGTGGTCCGCCGTCTCCACGGCCGCGAGCGTGGCATCGACCGACGTGCCGAGCGACACGTAGCCGTGCTTGTCGGGTGCCGACACCTGGATCATGGCCACGTCGCACGCCACGGCGCCGCTGCGGTAGAGCCGCTGCGTCTCGCTCAGGAAGATCGGAATGTAATCCGCATAACCGCTCTGAGTCACCTTGCGCACGTTGCCGCCCACGAAGAACGAGTCGAGCTGGAAGATGCCCTCGAACTGCGGGTCGGCATAGGGTGCCGGACCCTCGGTGTGGAGGTGGTGTACGTGCACGTCGCGGAACTCCTTGGCGGCGCCGCGCTCGCACATGGCCTTGATTAGGCACTGGGGGGCCGAAGCGACCGAGCTGAGGTGGATGTGGTCGCCCGATTTGATGACTTTCACTGCCTCCTCGGCGGTCGTGAATCGAATCTGGTAATTCATCGCTGTGTTGTTTAGATTAGTTATTGAAGCGTACTGCCGTTTACTTGCGTTTTACTTCCACCTGCTCGTAGCCCTCGACGATGTCGCCCACGCGGATGTCGTTGAACGACTCGATGTTCAGACCGCAGTCCTGGCCGATGGTCACCTCCTTCACGTCGTCCTTGAAGCGCTTGAGCGACCCCAGCTTGCCGGTGTAGATCACGATGCCGTCGCGGATCACGCGGATCGGGGC
>VSOO01000179.1 GCA_009774895.1 Alistipes sp.
CCACCACCACGTTGCCCTTCACCTCCCACAGGTTGCGTTCGCTGTAAAAGATCGCGTAGTTGGCCCTCAGGCGGGCGTCTTCCGAGGCGAGCGAATCGTTCTTGTAGGTGACGATCCGCACCCCCTTGCGGAATTCGCGGTAGGGATCGCGGGCCTCGGTATAGCCTTCGAGCAGCGGCGTGGTGAAGTGGTACATCTTGCGGCCGTTCTCCGACTTGACGATGGTCAGGTTTTCGCTGTACTCGGTGCGCACCGCCTCGGCGCGCGCAGCGTCGTCCCGCACCTCCTTGCGCTCGCACGAAAACAACAGGGCAGCACTCCCCGCAAGGAGGAGTGCCGCACCCGCATATTTTGCTCCGCTCCGGAACATGGATCCGGATTAACGGCTGCGCACCGTGGTCGCCACGCCCGACGCCGTGCCGCAGCTTACCGTGTAACGATCGCCCTCCTTCAGCTCGTTGAAGAAGCACTCCTCCGAGGTCGGGAAGCGGTTGCGATAGGCCGCGAGCGACGCGCGGGCCGAGTTGCCGTAGGAGCTTTCGTCCTCGTCGCTCATGTAGTTCACGGCTTTCGACATCGTGTCGTACGCAGCCCAGAATGCCGCCTGACCCGCAAAACCGGCGCACGACGCGGCCGACGAAGCGTAGCACTGGGCCAGCACGAAGTAGGCCAGACCGTTCTCGGGATTCAGGTCGAGGGCCTGGCGCACCGAAGCGGCAGCGGCCGGAATGCGGTTGGCCACCAGCTCCACGATGCCGATGCGCACCAGCAGCTTCTCCTTCTCCAGCGGATCGGTCTCCACGGCCAGCGCCTCGTTCAGGTACTTCACGGCCTTGTCGTAGTCGCCCTCGTTCTGGAACACCTGGGCCAGGGCCATGGCCGTCTCGGCCGAAGGCTTCACCTCGTAGTACTTCTCGGCGACCTGGAAATAGAAGTCGCTGTTGCACTTGGCGCGCGACATGAGCGACACGGCCTGCGACAGCACGGCCTCGTCATCGGGCGCTGCGGCGAGCTTCGCCGCGAACAGACGCTCCAGGTTCTCGCAGCTGGCGGCGCCGCTCAGACCGAACGCCGCATCGAACTGCTGCTTGCTCTCGGCTGCGGCGGCATTGCCCTCGAACAGGGGCGCCAGACGCTCGTACTCGGCGATCACCTCGTCGGCCGTCACCTCGTCGTTCTGGTAGTCGTCGCAGAGGTTCTTATAGTAGATCACCACCAGCTCGGGATCCGCCTGGCCGTCGGCCGCGGCGATCGCCTCGCGGAACGCGTTGCGGATGCCTTCGCGGTCCGCCGAACGGTAGAGCAGCACCTCCTTGGCCTTGTTGCCGAGGATGTCGGCGGCACTCTCCCTGCCGCCCTGACCGAAGTATTCGGCCTGCATGTCGTACATCATGAGCAGCGAATCGACGTAGGCATACTTCTCGTCGCGGCTCTTCGAACGGTTGATCTTGTTGCGGTAGATCAGCTTGCCGTACTTGAAGATATTGACCGACGCCTGCGGACGGTCGTTCACCAGCTGGCGCAGATGGGGCAGCGCCTCGTCGTAGCGCTTGTTCTTCACGGCTTCGGCCAGGAAGTTGCTGGCCTGGATGTTGGCGGCACGCTCCTCGACGGTCTCGCCGTAACGGGCGAACTGCGGACCGCTGAAATCCTGCTGCGCCACGGCTGTCGCGCCCGCAAGCGCGAAAGCCGCCATAAGTAAATACTGAACCTTTTTCATCGTTGTTATGCGTTAGTTGTTTTTAGGTTTTCGGAGTCAAGCGCCGCGCGCATCAGTCGTACTTCGGACGCACGAACCAGAACTCGCCCGACGAGGAGGAGGCGAAGATCGAGAATCCGAGCGCCACCTTGAAGTAGCGCTGCTTCACGAAGCCCGCATTTCCCGCCATGTTGCCGCCGCGGCCGCGCTGGCCGTATTCGATGCCGATGTCCACGGCCGAGGCCGCCAGGAAGCGCACCGGAATGCCGATGCCGGCCGTCACCGCGAACTGCGGAATCCGCCGGCCGTTGAACGTCTGGTTGTAGTCGCCGTAGCGGAAGCCCGCACGGTAGGACCAGCGGTTGAGCACGCGGCGCAGGTCGGAGTAGTTGGGAATGTACTCCACGCCGAAACGCACCGTGCTCGTATTGGCATAGGCCACACTGTATCCGCCGACGGTGGCATATTCCGTGCCTTCGTTCGCCCTGCGCCAGTTCTGGTACACGTAGTCGAGCGCCAGGGTCACCTTCGGCGTGCGGTAGTAGAGGCCGAGGGCCGCCTGGTGGGGCAGAGACAGCGCGCCGCGGAACGACTCGTCGCGCACGGCCGTGCCGGCCGGATCGCCGAGCAGCACCTTGTGCGACACGTCGGGCCGCAGGTCGCCGCCCAGGTCGTAGGTCGCGCCCACGGTGAACATGCGCTTGGCATTGAACACCGGGGTCCACTGCACGCCGAACTGCGCCTTGAAGCGCGACACGCCATAGAGGTCGGTGCCCGTGGTGACCGTAATCGCATCGTTGTCGGTGATGTTCGTCGGGGTCATGATGTAGGTGCGGTCGATCTCGCCCCAGTAGTACTGGGCCGCGGCGCCGATCGAGAAGCCGCGGAATATCTCCCAGCCGATGCCGGCCTTCACCTCCGTGATGTCGCCCTCGCCCTGGAACGTGTAGTCGCTCCATCCGTAGCTGCCGTCGATCTGCGTCGATTTCACTCGGTAGCCCACGCTGCTGAAAGGCGTGAGGCCGAATCCGAGGCCGACGCCCTTGCCCAGGGGCAGCTGAAAGGCGATTTCGTGGAAGTTGAACGTATTGTAAGCCGACTTGCGGGTCACGCCGTCGCGCCGCTGCGCGTTGTAGTAATTCTGGTTCTCGGCCCCCATGTCGAAGAGGAAACTCTTGCGCTCCATGGCGCTGAACGAAGCGGGATTGAGCAGGTTGATCGAGGTAGGCCAGCGCATCGCCACACCGGCGCCGCCCATCGAA
>VSOO01000018.1 GCA_009774895.1 Alistipes sp.
ACCCATGACTGCGAAACCTCTGCGCATCGGCTCGGACATATGCCGCATCGTCCTGGCTGCGACATTCATCGTGTCGGGCTTCACGAAGACCATCGACCCGTGGGGCACGGCGATCAAGATCGGCGAATACCTCTCGATCTACGGCTTCGACCGCTTCGAGCGGGGCACGATGCTCTTTTCGATCTGGCTGTGCGGCGCCGAGCTGATGATGGGCTGCATGCTCCTCTTCAAGGTGCGCATCCGGCTCATTTCGGTCTTCGCGCTCGCCTCGATGCTCTTTTTCACGCTCCTCACCCTGCTCAGCGCCACGGTGCTCCCGGTGGAGGACTGCGGCTGCTTCGGCGAGGCGCTGAAGCTCACGCCGTGGCAGACTTTCTTCAAGAACCTGGTGCTGCTGCCCATGGCTTTCGTGGTGTGGTACCGCTACCGCCCCGACCGCATGTTCGCGTTCCGGCCCGCGGAGGTGGTGCTCGCCGCGCTCTTCTTCGCGTTCGCCATGGGGCTGGGCGTCTACTGCTACCGCCACCTGCCGCTGATCGACTTCCTGCCTTACCGCACGGGCGTGCACCTCTACGAGGCGATGCAGGCTCCCGGGCACGAGCCGGACGGCGTGGCGGAGACGGTGCTCGTCTACCGCAACCTCCGCACGGGCGAGGTGCGCGAATTCGCGCTCGACGACCCCGAGTGGCAGGACGAGACGCTGTGGGAGTGGATCGACACGCGCACCGGCACCGAGTTCCATACGGTGGAGCCGCTCGTGGGCGAGTTCTCGTTGCAGGATGCCGAGGGCGATGCCACGGAGCGGATCCTGACCGCGCCGGGCCGCCTCTACATGATCTGCGTGACGGCTTTCGACCGCCTGTCGCGCGGCTGCGAGGCACGGCTGGGGCGCCTGGTGCGCAGGGCGGCGGCCGAGGGTGCGGCGGCGGTGTGCGTGACACCCGAGCCGCTGCACGGCGTCACGACGCACTCGTTCGACGGCGCCCCCGGGGTGCGGTGCTACAACATCGACGCCACGGTGCTCAAAACCATGCTGCGCGCCCGCACGGGCCTCGTGGTGCTCGACGACGGTGTGATCGCCGATAAGCGCAATTGTCGCGATATTCGTCCGTAAGGGCCGCCGCCGGTGCCCTGGTACGGTAATTGACCTCCGCATAAGGTGCGTAAAATTCGCTCCTTATGCGGAAAATCTTTTTTGTATCGTTCCTTTGCTGCGCCGCGGTCGCGTGCCGCACGCGGCAGCCCGAGTCCGTCGTCGTGCGGCCCGTGAAGGTGGAGACGGCGGCGTCCGCCGCGACCCTCGACCGCGATTTCGCCGGCATGGCCACGCCGGCCGAGGCCGTGAACCTCGCTTTCAGGGTGGCGGGGCAGGTGCTCCGCATCCCCGTGACGCAGGGCCAGAACGTCGCGCGCGGGCAGCTGCTCGCCGAGCTCGACCCCAGGGAGATCCGCCTCCAGGTCGATGCCGACCGCACGGCTTACGAGGAGGCCTCGTCGCAGCTGGCCCGCATGAAGCGGCTGCTCGAACACGAAGCCGTGTCGCGCATGGAGTACGAGGCGGCGCAGACGCGCTATGCGCAGGCCCGCTCGAAGTACGGCAATTCGAAGGACGCGCTGGCCGAAACGCGCCTTGTGGCGCCCTTCGCCGCCGTGGTCGAGCAGGCCTATGCGGACGACTACCAGCGGGTGCAGGCGGGCGAACCCGTCGTGCGGCTGGTCGCGCCGCGCACCACGACCGTGAAGTTCACCATGCCCGAGAGCGGCCTGCGTGTCCTGCGCGACACGGCCACCCGCTTCAGCGTGGTGTTCGACTCCTACCGCGACGTGCGTTTCGACGCCGTGCTCAAGGAGTACTCCAAAACCTCGTCCGACGCCTCGGGATTCCCCGTGGCGCTCACCCTGCGGGGTGTCGATACCGTGCGCTACACCGTCTCGCCCGGCATGGCGTGCACGATCACCGTGCGCAGCGCCGACCCCGTGCCCGACGCCGTGTCGGTGCCCCTCACGGCGGTCTGCGCCCCTGCCGAAGGGGGCACCTACGTGTGGATCGTGGACACGGACGACCGCGTGCGTCGCGTGCCCGTGACGCTGGGCGAGCCCTACGGCCGCGACCGGGTGGTGATCGACCGCGGCGTCGCGGCGGGCGACCGGGTGGTGACGGCCGGGGTCTACCGCCTCACGCCCGGCGAGAGAGTACGGATCCTCCGATGATGCGGCCATGAATCTGCCCGAATATTCGCTTCGCAATCCGAAGGTCGTCTGGTTCTTCCTCGCCGTGCTGCTCCTGGGCGGCGCGGCGGGCTTCGTGCGCCTCGGCAAGAAGGAGGACGCCGCCTTCGTCATCAAGAGCGCGTCGCTCGTCTGCTCCTATCCGGGCGCTACGCCCCTTGAGGTGGAGCAGCTCATCACCGAACCCATCGGCCGCGAGGTGCAGTCGATGCGCGACGTGTGGAAAATCACCTCCGAGTCCTACTACGGAGTCTCGAAAATCCTGATCGAACTCGACCCGGCCACCCCGGCGCGCGAGATTCCCCAGCGCTGGGACGAGCTGCGCCGCAAGGTGCTCGACATCGCGCCGCGCCTCCCGGCGGGCGCCTCGCCCGTCACCGTGGCCGACGACTTCGGCGACGTCTACGGCATCTACTACGCCCTGGCGGCCGATGCGGGTTACTCGTGGTCGGAGCTGCGCGATTGGGCGCAGCGGATCAAACGTTCGCTGGTGACCGTGCCGGGCGTGCAGAAGGTCGCGCTCTACGGCGAGCAGCGCCCCGTGGTGAACGTGGAGGTCAGCCTGGCCACGCTCGCCAATTTCGCCATCAGGCCCGAGACGGTTGTGGAGACCATCGCCCGGCGCAACACGATCACCGACAGCGGCGAGAAGCAGGCCGGCGCGCTGCGCGTGCGCATCCTCGAAGACGGCGTGTACCGCTCGCCCGACGACATCGCCGACCAGCTGCTCATGTCCTCCGAGGGCAAGCAGTACCGCCTGGGCGACGTGGCCCGCGTGGAGCGGGGCTATGCCGAGCCGCCGTCCGCGATCATGCACGTCGGGGGGCGGCCCGCCGTGGGCATCGGCGTCTCCACCGAGGCCGATGCCGACGTGGTGAAGGTGGGGGCGGCCGTGCGCCGTGCGCTCGATGCGCTGGAGGGGCGCATGCCCGTGGGGCTCGAACTCGCGGTGCTCTACCCCGAGGACCGCATCGCCCGCGAGGCCAACACGGCCTTCATGCTCAACCTGGCCGAGTCGGTGGCCATCGTCATCGCGGTCATCATGCTCGTCATGGGCTTCCGCCCGGGCGTGCTGATCGGCTCGTCGCTGCTCTTCTCGATCGGCGGCACGCTGCTGCTCATGCAGTTCCTGGGCGAGGGCCTCAACCGCACGTCGCTCGCGGGATTCATCATCGCCATGGGCATGCTCGTGGACAACGCCATCGTCGTCACGGACAATGCGCGGCATGCGCTGGCCGCGGGCGCCGGCGTGCGGCGCGCCGTGACCGAGGGGGCCAACGCCCCGCGCTGGAGCCTGCTGGGGGCCACGCTGATCGCCGTCTTCTCGTTCCTGCCGCTCTACCTGGCCCCCTCGGCCGTCGCCGAGATCGTCAAGCCGCTTTTCGTGGTGCTGGCCCTCTCGCTGCTGCTGAGCTGGGTGCTGGCCCTCACGCAGACGCCGCTTTTCGGCAGCTTCATGCTGCGTCCGTCCGCCGCGGGGCGTGACCCCTACGCCAACCGCTTCTACCGCGCCTTCGACCGCTTCATGCGGTGGCAGCTGCGCCGCCGGTGGGGCGTGACCGCGGCGGTCGTGCTGCTTTTCGCGGCCTCGATCGCGGCGATGGGACGCATGCCGCAGAACTTCTTTCCGTCGCTCGACAAGCCCTATTTCCGTGCCGACGTGCTGCTGCCCGAGGGGTACGACATCCGGGCCACGGAGCACACCGTGCGGCGCATGGAGGAGTGGCTCGCCGCACAGCCCGAGGTGAAGCGCGTGTCGGCAACCATGGGTTCTACGCCGCCCCGCTACTACCTGGCCAGCAGCAGCGTGTCACTGCGTCCCAACTTCGGGAACCTGCTGGTCGAGGTGCACGACAAACGCACTGCGGCGGAGGTCGAGGAGCGCTTCGCCGCGTGGGTGGCGGAGGGGTTCCCCGACGTGTGGCTGCGCTCGTCGCTCTTCAAGCTCTCGCCCGTGCCCGACGCGGCCATCGAGTTCGGATTCATCGGCGACAGCATCCCCGAACTCATGGAGCTCGCGGCCCGGGCCGAGGCGGTCATGCGCCGCACGCCCGGCACGGACAACGTGCGCAACAGCTGGGGCAACCGCATCCCCGTGTGGCAGCCGCTCTACTCCCAGATGAAGGGGCAGCGCGTGGGCATCTCGCGCAGCGACATGGCGCGCGGCATCACCATCGCCACGCAGGGCTATGCCCTGGGCGAATACCGCGAGGGCGACCAGATCGTGCCCATCCTGCTGCGCGACGACGATCCGCGGGACTACAACCTCACGAGTCTCCAGGCGCTGCCGCTCTTCGCCCCCTCGGGCGCGATGCGTTCGCTCGGCCAGGCCGTGGCGGGCTTCGACTTCGACTTCCGTGCGGGGGTGATCCGGCGCTTCGACCGCCAGCGCGTGGTCAAAGCTCAGTGCGACCCCGCACGCGGGGTCAATGCGTCGCGGCTGTTCGCCGCGCTGCGCGACTCGATGGACGCCATTCCCCTGCCCGAGGGCTGCCGCATGAAGGTCTTCGGCGAGCAGGAGAGCCAGCAGGAGTCGAACGAGGCGCTGGCCGCCAACATGCCCCTTACGCTGGTGCTGATCTTCGTCGTGCTGCTGCTGCTGTTCCGCAACTACCGCGAACCGGCGGTCATCCTGCTGATGATTCCGCTCGTCTTCATCGGGGTGGTGCTCGGACTCGCCGTAACGGGCAAGGTCTTCAACTTCTTCTCGCTGCTCGGCCTGCTGGGTCTCGTGGGCATGAACGTGAAGAACGCCGTGGTGCTCGTCGAGCGCATCGGCGAGCTGCGCCGCACCGGCACGGAGCCCGCGGCGGCGCTCGTGGCGGCGGCCCGCAGCCGCATCGTGCCCGTGGCCCTGGCCTCGGGAACCACGATCCTCGGCATGCTGCCCCTGCTGTTCGACTCGATGTTCGGGGCCATGGCCGCCACGATCATGGGCGGCCTGCTGATGGCGACGCTGCTCACGATCTGCGTGCTGCCCGTGGTCTACGCACTCTTTTACCGCATCCGCCCGTGAGGTCCGGCACGGCGGCGGGCCCTGCGGGGCATGGCCGGACCCGATGATTTGATTGCCTATGAAACGAATCTTTCCGTTCTTCCTGCTCTGCCTGTCCGCGCTTCCGGCCGCGGCCCAGATCGCGCTCGACGACTACCGCCGCGACGTGGAGGAGTACAGCCGCCTGCTCCGCATGGCCGCCGCACGCACCGAGGCCGCCGTGCAGACGGCGGAGCGTGCGCGCACGGACTTTCTGCCGCGACTCTCGCTCGACGGCAGCTTCGCCGTAGCCGCGCGCCGCACCGACGGGGTGGAGCGCTGGACCTTCGGCGTGCTGCCCCAGATCGTGCAGACCCTCTACGGCGGGGGCGTGCGGGCCGAATACCGCAGGGCGCGCCTCGGCACCGACGCCGCCCGCAGCGACGAGGCCTTCACGCGGCTCGACGTGCGCTATGCCGCCGACTACGCCTACTGGAACCTCTCGTCGCTGGAGGCCTTCGCCGCCGCACGGCGCGAGTACGTGGAGATCATCCGCTCGCTCAAGCGGATCATCGACCGCCGCTTCGCCGAGGGCTACATCGCCAAGGGCGACGTGCTGATGATCGACGCCCGCCTGAGCGAGGCCGAGTACGCACTGGAGAGTGTGGAGCGCAGCCGCGACCTCGCGATCCACAACTTCAACACGCTGCGCGGCGCTCCGGCCGACGCGCCCGTCGTGCTGGCGCAGAGCATCCGCGACTCGGTGCCCGACCTGCGGCGCGCGGGGGATACGCTCGCCCTCGCGCGGCGGCCCGACTATGCCGCCGCGCTGTCGCGTGCCGATTACGCCGCCGAAAGCGTGAACGTGGCGCGTGCGGCCTACGATCCCCACGTGAGCGTCGGAGCCGGCGGCTCGTGGCAGCCCCGGTCGCCCAACCGCACGGGCGCGACCGTCGTGGACGGCACGCTCTTCGTGAAGGTGAGCGTGCCCCTCTTCCACTGGGGCGAGCGGCGCCGGGCGGTGGGGGCGGCGCGTGCCGCGGCCGACGAGAGCGCCTGGAGCGCCGCGCAGCTCCGCGACGACATCGTGCGCGAGGAGAGCGACGGCTGGACCGCCGTGGTCGTGAGCGCGGCCCAGGTGGAAGCCTCGCGCGAGAGCCTGCGCATCGCGGGCGAAAACCTCGACCTGAGCACCTACTCCTACGGCGAAGGCATGGCCACGATTCTCGACGTGTTGCAGGCACAGCTCAACTGGATTCAGCTCTACACCAATTCCATACAGGCCCACTGCGACCGTGCGCTGGCCCGCGCCGGCTACCTGCGCATCACGGCGCAGGAGCTCTGAGGGCCGTATCGTCCGCCCCGGCGCCCGGCGCGGGCCGACCGCTTCGCACGGGGGCGATAAATGTCGGTCGCGGAGGGTGCGGTTTCGGCTTTTTTACTTATCTTTGCCTCTCTGTAAATTGCCGTATATGCGCAAATACTTCATTCTGTCGATTCTTCTTGCCGCGGGGTGCGTCGTGCGGCCCCTCGCGGCCGCGGCCGAAACCGCGGAGACGCTCCGCCGGCTGCTCCACCGGGGTACCGAACTCTTCGATGCGGGGCGCTGGAGCGATGCCCGCCACGAATTCCTGCGTGCCCGCGGGGTCCTGGGCACCACGGGCCGCTACGACCGCCAGACGGTCGATTACTACCTGGCGGCCTGCGCCGTGGAGCTGGGCGACCCTGAGGCCGAGGCTGCGCTCCGCAGCTTCGTGCAGCAGTGGCCCGCTTCGGTCTACGGCAACGACGTGCGTTTCTCGCTGGCTTCGTGGTACTGCACGCAGGGCGACTTCGACGCCGCGGCCCGCGAGTTCGCCGCGGTCGATTACGGGGCGCTCTCGCCGCGCCGCAGGGAGCAGTACGACATCCGCATGGGCTATGCGGCCTTCGTGTCGGGGCGCCGCGACGAGGCCTACCGTCTTTTCGACCGCATCGGCTCCGGCAGCGAGTATGCCGACCATGCGCTCTATTACAAATCCTATATCGACTACGCCGCAGGCCGCTCGGCCGAGGCGCGCCGCGGCTTCGCGCAGCTCGCCTCGGGCAGCGCCTACGCCCCGCTGGTGCCTTACTACCTGCTTCAGCTGGAGTTCGCGGACGGCAATTACCCCTACGTCACGGCACACGGCGAAGCCCTCGCCGCCGGCGCCGTGCCGCACCATCGGGTCGGGATCTACCGCATCCTGGCCGAGTCGTGGTACCGGTTGGGCGAGTACGACAAGACCGTCTCCTGCCTCGACGCCTACCTGCGCGACGGCGGCGAGCCGGGGCGCGACGAGCACTACCTGAGGGGGTATGCCCTCTACCGCACGGCGCGCTATGCCGAGGCCGAAGCCTCGCTGCGCCGCGCTTCGGGGCCGAACGACGCCCTCACGCAGAATGCCTCCTACCACCTGGCCGACTGTTTCGTGCGCCGCGGCGCCAAGCGCGAGGCCATGCAGGCGTTCGCCATGGCGGCCGAACCGACGTTCGACCCCGTCATCGCCGAGGATGCGCTCTTCAACTACGGAAAACTCCAGTACGAGCTGGGCGGCGGCGTGTTCAACGAGGCCATCAACGTGCTCGGGCGCTATCTGGAGCGCTATCCCGATTCGCCGCGTGCGGACGAGGCCCGCGAACTGCTCGTGGCCGCCTATTACAACTCCTGCGACTACGATGCGGCCTATGCCGCCATCAAGGCGTGTCCGCTGCCCGATGCCAACCTGCGCGCGGCGTTGCAGAAGATCGCCTACTTCCGCGGGCTGGAGGCCTACGGCCGTGGCGACCGCGCCACGGCGAAGCGCCTGCTGGCCGAGTCGGCCGCCGTGGGCGTGAGTCCGAAGTACAACGCCCTCGCGCTCTTCTGGCAGGGCGAAATCGCCTATGCCGAGCAGGATTACCCCCTGGCTGCATCGCGTTTCGAGGCCTACCTGCGGCGTGCGCCGCGCACGGCCGAGGAGTATCCTTTCGCGTGGTACGACCTGGGCTACGCCCGCTTCGCGCAGGAGCAGCCCGCAGCCGCGGGTGCCGACTTCCGCAAGTTCCTCGCGCTCCATACCCACTCCGACGCGTTCCGTGCCGATGCGCTCAACCGCGCCGGCGATGCCCGGTTCGCCGAGCGGGCCTATGCCGAGGCCCTGGCCTGCTACGACCAGGCCGCGGCCTGGAGCGGCTCCGAACGCCACTACGCCCGCTACCAGCGCGCCGTGACGCTCGGTCTGCTGCACCGCACCGAGGAGAAGATCGCGGCGCTCGAACGCATTGTGAAGGCCGGCGAAGGCGAGTATGCCGACGATGCGGCCTATGAGCTGGGCCGCACCTACATCGCCGGGGAGCGCTATGCCGAGGGCGCCCGCGTGCTCGAACGCTTCACGGCCGATCATCCCCGTTCGCCGCTCCATGCCCGGGCCCTCTCGGGGCTGGGGCTCGCATACCTCAACCTGGGCGACCGCGAGCGCTCGCTGCGCTGCTACGAACGGGCGGTGGCCGCGGCGCCCCATTCGGCCGAGGCCAAGGGGGCGATGGAGGGCATACGCGACATCTACGTCTCGCAGGGCGACGTCGGCGCCTACTTCGACTACGCCGCGAAGACGGGACTCGAAACCGACGTGTCGGCCGTGGCGCGCGACTCGCTCACCTTCGCCGCCGCACGGCAGCTCTACCTCGACGGCCGCCATGCCGAGGCGGCGCGGGCGCTGAGCGGCTATGCGGCCGACTATCCCAAGGGATACTACATGACCGATGCGCTCTACTATCTGGGTGACAGCTACCTGCGTCTCAACGAACGGGCGAAGGCGCTCGATGCGCTGCGGGCGCTGTGTGACCGCGGCACCCACGCCTACACCGCCACGGCGCTCGAACGTCTGGCCGAGATGACCGCGGCCGACGGGCTCCACGACGAGGCGGCCGGGGCCTACCGCCGCCTCTACGACGCCGTGCAGGAGCCCGCGAAGCGCGAGCGCGCCGCGACGGGCTACGTGCGGGCGACGCTCGCGGCCGGCGACCCGGCCCGCGTGGCACCGCTGGCCGCCGAGGTCGCGGCGCTGCCCGATGCGGGTGCTGCGGCCGTGCGCGAGGCGCAGTTCGCCCTGGCCGAACAACTGCGGCGGAGCGGCGACACGAAAGGCGCGATGAAGATCTACCGCGTGCTTGCGGGCGAGGTGCGGAGTCCCGAGGGGGCTGCCGCGGGTTATTACACGGTGAAGGAGGTGTTCGACGGGGGCGACATGGCGAAGGCCGAGAAGGCGGCGTTCGACTACATCGACCGCGCCACGCCCCATGCCGGCTGGCTGGCCCGCGCCTACCTGCTGCTGGGCGACATCTACGCCGCACGCGGCGAGGCGTTCCAGGCGCGCGCCACCTGGCAGAGCGTCGCCGACGGATACTCGCCCGCCGACGACGGAATCGTGGACGAGGCGCGCCGTCGCATCGCCGGACTCAACTGATACCACCGAAGAAGATGAAGAGATTCGTATTGCATATTTGCCTGTTCCTGCTGCTGCCCGCCACGGTGTGGGCGCAGGTGGAAAAACACGTCGAGGTGACCAAGGACTACGTGCCGGATCTGGCGCCCGCCCTGAAACTGTCGTTCGAACCGAGCATGATCGACACGGCCGTGCTGCGGCCCGACATCGACTATTCGATCACTCCGCAGGCGCTGGCCGCGCGCCTCGACGTGGAGCCCATACGTCCCGCTACGGTGACCTACTGGGAGTTCAACCGCCATCGTCCGCTCTATCTGAAGCTGGGTGCGGGGTGGCCTTTCAATACGCTGGGCGACCTTTACGTCACCACGCAGCATCCGGGTACGGGCTATCTGTCCGGATATGCGAACCACGAGGGTATATACGCCGACCTGCGCAACCGTTTCGGGGTCGAGACCCCGGCCGGCCGCATGCTGAACAGGGTGGGGGTCGCCGCCGGCAAGTATTTCGGACGCCGCACCCTTGAGGGCGAAGTGGCCTACGAGCACCGCCGCTACCGTCGCTACGGCGGTATCGACGTGCCGGGGGCGCACGTGCCCGTGATCGGTTACGGCGAGATGGGCGTGGGCGTGCGCTTCGGCGACGACTTCCGCGACCTGAGCCGTCTGAATTTCGACATCGGGCTGCGGGGGGCGCTCTTCGACGACTACTCCGAGCGCATGACGGAGGGTGCGCAGCGCGGCCGTCAGACCCATCTGGGCGTCGATGCGGCGCTCGCGCGGCGCTTCGACCGCCATCTGTTCCGCCTCGCGCTCCGCTACGAGCACGGCGCCGGCCAGAAGTCGCTCTCCGACTACCGTCAGGACCTGCTTGCCGCGGAGGCCCGCTACGGCTACCGGGGCGGGGCGGTCGATTTCGAACTCGGCGCCGATTACCGCTACGACAAGCGTGCGCACGCCGCCGGCCGACACTACGTGACGCCTTACCTGCGGATGCGTTTCGACACGGGAGCGAAAGGTTTCTCGCCCCTCATCGAGGCGGACGGCACGTTGTGCGACAACTCTTTCCGCACCCTCTCGCGCCTCAATCCCTATGTGGAGCCGGGGGTGTGGTGCGACCGCAGCACGATGGAGTACGCCTTCCGGCTGGGTGCCGACGGCGCCACGGCGAACGACCGCTTCGCCTATCGCATCTTCGTGGGTGCGGCCGTGCGCGAGAACCAGCTCTTCTGGACCGTGGGTACCGCGCCCGTGGGGCGTCTGCTGCCCGTGCAGGCGCGGCAGACCCTCTTCACGATCGACGGCGAGGCCGAGTACCGCCCGGCCGAACGCTTCCGCATGACGCTGGGCCTGCGCGGCTCCCTCTACGACGATCATTCGCCCTACGAGTGCGGACTGCCCGCGTTCGAGGGCCGTTTCGAAGCCCGCTATGCCGTGCGCAAGGTGTCGTTCGGTGCCTCGGTGGCCGCCCGGTCGGAGCGTCGGTGGTCGTTCGTGGGGGAGTCGGAAGCGGGGCCCGTTCCGAGCGGCGAGGTCTTCGTCGCGCCTTTCGTGTGCGACGTGCGGGCCGACATCGACTGGCGCATCACCCGGGCCTTCGCGCTCTTCGCCGAGGCGCGCAACCTGGCCGGCTGCGCCCTCTACGAGCAGCCGCTCTACCGCGGCTACGGCGTGCGGTTCACGGCCGGCGTGCGGCTCGAATTCTGACGCGGCGCACAGACGCAAGGAAGCCCGGCAACTCTATGTTGCCGGGCTTCCTGCGTCGTGGGGCGGATTACTTGCCGATCCCGACGTAGCGGAATCCCGCAGCGACCACTTCGTCCCGGTCGAAGATGTTGCGGCCGTCCACCACCAGGTCGCCGCGCATGATCGGCTTCAGCCGCGACCACGAGGGCATGCGGAACTGCTTCCATTCGGTCATCAGGGCGATTGCGTCGGCCCCCTCGGCGGCATCGTAGATCGTGCGGGCATAGGTCACCGCGTCGCCGAGCTGCCGGCGCGCCGTCTCCATCGCCGCGGGGTCGTACGCCCGCACCGCGGCGCCCGCTTCGAGCAGGAGGCGGACCGTGACCAGGGCCGGCGATTCGCGCACGTCGTCCGTTTCGGGCTTGAAAGCCAGGCCCCACAGCGCTACGGTCTTGCCTTCGAGCGGCCCCAGGATGCGCCGCAGCTTGTCGTATACGATCTTTTTCTGCTCCTCGTTCACGCGGTCCACGGCCTCCACGATGCGCATCGGACTGCCGTATTCGCGTCCCGTGCGGGCCAGGGCCTTCACGTCTTTCGGGAAGCACGAACCGCCGTATCCGCAGCCCGGGTAGAGGAACTTGGTGCCGATGCGGGCATCGGAGCCGATGCCCTTGCGCACCATCTCCACGTCGGCGCCCACGCGGTCGCAGAGGTTGGCGATGTCGTTCATGAAGGAGATGCGCGTGGCCAGCATGGCGTTGGCCGCGTACTTGGTCATTTCGGCCGACGCGATGTCCATGAAGAGGACCCGGAAGTTGTTGATAAGGAAGGGCCTGTAGAGCCGGCTCAGCAGCCTGCGGGCCCGTTCGCTCTCGACACCCACCACCACCCGGTCGGGCGACATGAAGTCCTTGATCGCGGCCCCCTCCTTCAGGAATTCGGGGTTGGCCGCCACATCGAACGGCACCTCCTCGCCGCGGGCGCGCAGCTCCTCGCGGATCGTCTGCCCGATGCGGCGAGCCGTGCCTACGGGCACGGTGCTCTTCGTGACCAGGACCGTGTATTTGCGGATGTGGCGTCCGAACGTGCGGGCCACGTCGAGCACGTGTGTGAGGTCGGCCGCGCCGTCCTCGCCGGGCGGCGTGCCCACGGCCGAAAACACGGCTTCCGAGCGGTCGAGACACTCCGCCAGGTCGGTGGCGAAGTGGAGCCGCCCCTCTGCGGCGTTGCGGCGCACGAGCTCTTCGAGTCCGGGTTCGTAGATCGGGATGCGTCCTTCGCGGAGCATCCCGATCTTCTCCCGGTCGGTATCCACGCAGGTGACATCGACGCCCATTTCGGCAAAACAGGCGCCCGACACCAGTCCCACGTACCCCGTGCCTACGATCGTGATCTTCATCCGGCGCGGTTATTTGAGCATGGCGGCCACCTCCCCGGCCAGGCGGCGGCAGCTTTCGGCGCACGCGGCGTGGGAGTAGCCCTGTTTCATCTCCACCGCCGAGCAGGGGGGGTTCCCCTTCATCTGCTCGGCGAAGGCCTGAAGCTGCATCACGGCGGCCCCGGCCCAGGTGTAGGATCCGAAGCAGGCGAAGTTGCGCTGCGGGATGTTGCGGGCCGCGAGCTTCTGGAGCAATCCCTCGACCTCGGGGAAGAGTTCGCCGTTGTAGGTGGGCGATCCCACGATGAGGGTGTCGTAGCGGAAGACGTCGCGCAGCACGTGCGAAATGTCGGCCGTCGAGAGGTTGTAGACCGTGATCGGACCTACGCCCTGCGCGGCCAGCGCGCGGGCGATTTCGTCGGCGAGCTGCTCCGTGTTGCCGTACATCGAGCCGTAGGCCAGCACCACGCCCCGCTCGCCCGCGTAGCGGCTCAGACGGTCGTAGATGTCGAGCACGCGCGGAATTTCGCGCTGCCATACGGGGCCGTGCGTCGAGCAGATCGTCTCGATGGGCAGTGTGCCGAGCTTGGCCAGCGCCTTCTGCACCGGCACGCCGTATTTGCCCACGATGCAGGCGTAGTAGCGGCGCATCTCGTCCCAGTAGTGGTCGAGCCGCACCTGGCTGTCGGTGATGCCGCCGTCGAGCGTCCCGAAGGTGCCGAATGCGTCGGCCGAAAAGAGCGTCCGGTGCTCGGGGCAGTAGGAAACCATCACCTCGGGCCAGTGCACCATCGGTGCGAAGTAGAACGCGAGCGAGAGGCCTCCGCCCAGGTCGAGCGTGTCGCCCTCCTTGACCTCCAGCGTGTTGTCGGCGATGCCGTAGTAGCCTGCGAGCATCTGGAGGGTCTTGGCGTTGCCGACGATCCGCATGTCGGGGTAGACGCGGCGCAGCATCTGCACCGATGACGAGTGGTCTGGCTCCATGTGATTGACGATCAGGTAGTCGATCGTGCGGCCGTCCAGTTCGCGCTCGATGTTCTGGAGGAAGCGGCTGCCGAAGCTCTCCTCCACGGTGTCCATGAGCGCCACCTTGTCGCCCAGGAGCAGGTAGGAGTTATACGATACGCCGTAGGGCAGCGACCAGAGGCCCTCGAATCGGGTCGTCGTGCGGTCGTTCACGCCCACGTAGCGGATGCCGGGTTTGATTTCCGAAATATTCATCTGTGTTCTGTTTTTTTGCGTTCCCGCAAAGATACGTTTTTTCCCGGTCTCCGCCGCACACGAAGCCGAAAATCGGTTCTCCGGACCGGCCTCGGTTTCGATTTCGCAGCGGCGTCCGCCGGGTATTTCGCTTTAATTATATATAGGTACGGTTGTCCGCTGCCTCCTGTAGCCCTGTGCCGTACCGCTTCGCAGAGCCGTGTGCCGCTCGAAATCCCGCCCGTCGGTCGGCGCCTGACGCGCCGTCCGCAGACGCGGGCCCGCGGCGGTGCGAAAAGGTTGTGCGCGAACCCCGTGCGGCGGTGCGCGCGGCGCCTCGTGCCGCTGCGGACAAAAACTTTGCCGCGACTGCTTACGATTCGAAACAGACCGTTTGTTTTATGTGTCAAACAGTAATGGAATAGGAAAATTACCTATATATCTGTAATTTCGTTAAAAAAAATTAAGAAAATTATTTTTTCTTGTCGATATTATATTTTATCTTTGTTCACGAACTTTTTATTTTAAATATTAATTAAATTAACGTTTATGGTTAAAAAACTCGTACTATCGTTA
>VSOO01000180.1 GCA_009774895.1 Alistipes sp.
TACGGCACGCTCCGCAGCGAAGTGGAGCGCATCTGGGCCAAGGGCAACGTCATTCTGTTCGACGTGGATGTCGTGGGGGGGCTGAATCTCAAGCGCATCTTCGGCGACGAGGCCCTGGCGGTCTTCATCATGCCGCCCTCGGTGGAGGAGCTGCGCCGCCGCCTCGCGGGGCGCGGCACCGACGATCCGGAGGTGATCGAGCGCCGTGTGGCCAAAGCCGCTTCGGAGATCGCGCGGGCCCCGGAGTTCGACCATGTGGTGGTGAACGACCGGCTGGAGGATGCGATCCGCGAGACCACCGACATTCTGAACCGATTCATACGCTGACAAACAAGTGAAAAAGAACGTACTTTTATACTTCGGCTCGTTCAACCCCGTGCACCGGGGCCACATCGCGCTGGCCGAATACGCCGTGGAGCGCGGGCTGTGCGACGAGGTCGTGCTGGTCGTCTCGCCGCAGAACCCTCTGAAGGAGGCCGCCGGACTCGCACCCGAGCTGAGCCGCTTCGAAATGGCCGAGGCGGCCTGCGCCGCGTCGCGCTATCCCGACCGGATCAAGGCCTCGGCCGTGGAGTTTCTGCTCGACAGGCCGTCGTACACGATCCGCACGTTGGAGTATCTGGAGGAGCACCACGGTGCCGACATGCGCTTCTCGCTGCTGATGGGGGCCGATACGGCCGCTACGCTGGGCCGCTGGCTCGAACACGACCGGATCGTCGGCCGCTATACCATATATGTATACCCGCGCGAGGGGGCGGAGACTCCCCGGGATGCCGAGGGCCTCGTCGTGCTGGAGGATGCGCCGCTTCTCGACTGCTCTTCGACCGCGATCCGCGAAGCCGTGGAGCGCGGCGAGGATGTGGCGGACCGGGTAGGCGAGGGGGTTGCGGCATACATCCGCCGCGCGGGCCTCTGGAACCCCGTGGTGCGCATGCAGGAGCTCACGCAGCGCATCGACGCGGGCGACGCCTCCGCCGAAGCGTATGTCGAGCGCGGCCGGCTCCACTTCCGCCGCAACGAGTGGGGCAAGGCGCTCAACGACTTCCGGGCCGCATTGCGCCTGGAGCCCGACCACCGCGAGGCGGCCGAGTACGTGGACATGGTGGAGGAGATCCTCGCATTCCGTTACATCGACATTTACAACCCCTGATATGAAACGCTTGAACATAGCGCTGCTCGCCGGAGGCAACTCCTCCGAGCGGGAGATCGCATTGCAGAGCGCCGCGCAGATCGACGCGGCGCTCGACCGCACGAAATACGACGTCACGCTCATCGACCTGCACCGCCGCGACTGGATGCACACCGGGCCCGACGGGCGGCGGTGGCCGGTGGACAAGAACGACTTCTCGATCACGATCGACGGCGTGAAGAAGGTCTTCGACTACGCTCTGATCGTCATCCACGGCACTCCGGGCGAGAACGGCATGTTGCAGGGCTATCTCGACATGATGGAGGTGCCCTATTCGTCGTGTTCGCAGACCTCGTCGGTCCTCACGTTCGACAAGATCACCACCAAGCGCACCGTGGCGGGGCGGGGGATCAACCTCGCGCGCGAGATCTTCGTGCGGCGCGGCGAGACGGTCGATGCCGACGCCGTGGTGCGCGAGCTGGGGCTGCCCCTGTTCGTGAAGCCCAACGCCAGCGGCTCGTCGTTCGGCGTGACGAAGGTGAAGCGGGCCGAAGACCTCGCCGAAGCCGTGGAGAAGGCGCTCGCCGAGAGCGACGACGTGCTGATCGAGGAGTGCATCGCGGGGCGTGAAATGGGTTGCGGCGTGATGATCGCCGGGGGCCGCGAGTACGTGTTCCCCGTGTCGGAGATCCTGCCGAAGAACGAGTTCTTCGACTACGAAGCCAAATACACGGCCGGATGCTCCGAGGAGCCCACGCCTGCGGACATCGCGCCCGAGGTGCGGGCCGAACTGAACCGCATGACGCTCGAAGCCTACAAGGCGTGCCGCTGCTCGGGCGTGGTGCGCGTGGACTTCATCGTCACGCCCGAGGGCAAGCCCTACATGATCGAGATCAACTCGATTCCGGGCATGAGCGCCGGAAGCATCGTGCCCAAACAGGTGCGCTGCATGGGCATGACGCTGGGCGAACTGTACGACATCATCATCGAGGATACGCGACGCAAATGATCGAGATCGAAGACAAAATCGTGTCGGCCGACCTGTTGCGCGAGTGTTTCGCGTGCGACCTGGGGGCGTGCCGCGGCATCTGCTGCGTGGAGGGCAATGCGGGTGCACCGCTGGAGGCGTCGGAGCTCGGCGACCTGGAGGCGGAGTACGGGCGATACAAACCCTACATGACGCCCGAGGGCATCGCCGCGGTCGAAGCCCAGGGCTTCGGCGTGCTCGACGAGGAGGGCGACCTGACCACGCCGCTGGTCGCGGGCGCCGAATGCGCCTACGCCTGCCGCGAGAACGGCGTGACCCTCTGTGCCATCGAACGAGCCTGGCGCGACGGCCGCACGGAGTTCCGCAAACCCGTGTCGTGCCACCTCTATCCCATCCGGCTCGTGCGGTTCTCGAACGGCACGGTCGGACTCAACTACCATCGCTGGGACGTGTGCGCTCCGGCCCGTGCCTGCGGCCGCAAGCTGGGCGTGCCGGTCTACAAGGCGCTTCGCGAACCCATCGTCCGCCGTTTCGGCGAGGAGTTCTATGCGGCGCTCGAAGCGGCGGAATCCTATCTGAAGAACAACAACTGAAAGGAACATGATAAGTAAGATACTCTCCGGTACGTTTCTGGCCGTGGCAGCCTTGCAGCCCGCCGCGGCGTCGCGCCCGCTGACCGACTCGCTGACCGTAGCTTCGGGGCTGCTCGCTACGGAGTCCGTGGCGACGCCCGCTCCGGTCACCGCGCAGCCCGAGTCCGAGACCGACTCGATCGCGCAGCTCAGGCTGCGTCTTCAGCGCAAATACATCGAATCGACCCTGGCGACCGACGGTCTGACGG
>VSOO01000181.1 GCA_009774895.1 Alistipes sp.
GCGTCCAGTCGCAGCTCTCCGACTTCACCGAGCCGCTGACCCCGACCATTCCGGGCTTCCACGACATCCGCCACCGCTTCGCGCAGTGGGACGCCGCGCTGGCGCGCGACGCCGCAGGCCGCTGCGGCCGCGTACGCGCCGAGATCGACCGGATCGAAGCCCGCCGCGACGAAATGCTGCGCTACCACCGACTGACCGAAACGGGTGAAATTCCGGTCCGCGTGACGCACAACGACACGAAGATCAGCAACATCCTCTTCGACGACGCGGGCGAGGTGCTCTGCGTGATCGACCTCGACACGGTGATGAACAGCCCGGCGCTCAACGACTTCGGCGACGCCGTCCGCTCCTATGCCAACACCGGTGCCGAGGACGACCCGCACACCGGGCGCGTGGGGCTGTCGCCCGAGATGTTCGCCGCCTATGCCGAGGGCTACCTCTCGGTGCGGGCACGCGAGCTCACCCAGGCCGAGATCGACCGTCTGGCCTTCTCGGCGCGCTACATCACCTGCGAGCAGGTGCTCCGCTTCCTGATGGACTACATCGACGGCGACCGCTACTACAAGACGGCCTACGACGAACACAACCTCGTGCGCGCACGCGCGCAATATGCACTGTTGTGCGACATGGAGCGGCGCTACGACGACATGTGCGCGACGATCGACCGCATCGCACGCCGCTACCGCGAACGATAAACCGAGCCAATGACCATGAATACCAAATACTCAATGCCGAAGGACGGCGGACTGATCGGCGCCTCGGCGCCGCGCGACATCATCCACCGTTACGAAAAAATCCGCAGGCAGGTCTACGAAAACGAGTACCTCGGCGTGCAGCACGTGGCCGACACGATCGTGAAGATGATCCGCCGCTACGAAGAGACGCACTACACCAACCGCATCTACGAGGAGACACAGCCCTTCGTACTGGGCCTCACCACGGGGCGCACGCCCGTGGGCCTCTACCGCGAGCTGGCCGAACGCCACCGCCGGGGCGAGGTGTCGTTCGCCAACGTGGCCGTATACAGCCTCGACGAATTCTACCCCATACGCTCCACGGAGCAGCAGAGCCGCAACTACCGCATACACGAGGAGTTCCTGAACCACATCGACATCCTGCCCGAGAACATCCACATACCCGACGGCACGGTGCCCGAGGACCGCATTTCGGAATACTGCGCCTCGTACGACCACGCCATCCGCAAGATCGACCTGATGGTCCTCGGCGTGGGCGAGGACGGGCAGATCGGCTTCAACGAACCCGGCTCCTACGGCCGGTCGCGCACGCGCCTCGTGCAGCTCACCTACAACACGCGCAAGATACAGTCCGAAGCCTTCTTCGGGCTCGACAACACGCCCAAGATGGCCATCACGATGGGCATCGACACCATCCTGCGGGCCGAACGCATCGTGCTCATGGCCTGGGGCGAGGAGAAAGCCCGCATCGTGCAGCGCGTCGTCGAGGGCCAGATCACCGACCAGGTGCCGGCCTCGCACCTCCAGGCCCACCCCGACATCGAGGTGGTGATCGACGAGAACGCCGCCGGCCTGCTCACGCGCGAGCAGACGCCGTGGCTCGTGGGTCCGTGCGAGTGGACGCCCAAGTTCACGCGCAAGGCCGTGGTGTGGCTCTGCCGCAGGGCGAAGAAACCCATCCTGAAACTCACCTACCGCGACTATCTGGAAAATTCGCTGGGCGAGCTGCTCGAACAGGGCCGCTCCTACGACCAGATCAATATCGACGTATTCAACGACCTGCAACACACCATCACCGGCTGGCCGGGCGGAAAACCCGCGGCCGACGACTCGACGCGCCCCGTCGCCTCGCACCCCTACCCCAAGCGTGCGGTGATCTTCTCGCCGCACCCCGACGACGACGTGATCTCGATGGGCGGCACGTTCATCCGCCTCGTGCAGCAGCACCACGACGTGCACGTGGCCTACCAGACCTCGGGCAACGTGGCCGTGCGCGACGACGTGGTGTTGCAGAACATCGACACGGCACGCGAAATGGGCTTCGGCAGCCGTATCGACCACGTGCGGTCGCTCATCGCCGGCAAACGCAAGGGCGAACCCGAGCCGCGCGAACTGCTCGACCTGAAGGCCGCGATCCGCCGTGCCGAGGCGCGGGCCGCCGTGCGGTCGTTCGGCCTCGATCCCGACACGAACGCCCACTTCCTCGACCTTCCCTTCTACGAGACGGGCGGAATCAAGAAGGGCCAGCTCTCCGACGGGGACATCGCCCCCATCGCCGCGCTGCTGCGCGAAATCCGCCCCCACCAGATCTACGCCGCGGGCGACCTCTCCGCCCCCCACGGCACGCACCGCACCTGCATGGAGGCCGTGCTGGCCGCCATCGAAGTCGTGCGCGGCGACGACTGGCTGCGCGACTGCCACATGTGGCTCTACCGCGGCGCCTGGCAGGAGTGGGACCTCGGCATGGTGGACATGGCCGTGCCCCTCTCGCCCGACGAGCAGCTCATGAAGCGCCACGCCATCTATCGTCACCTCTCGCAGAAGGACATCGTGCCGTTCCCGGGCAGCGACTCACGCGAATTCTGGCAGCGGGCCGAGGAGCGCACGCAGCACACGGCACGTCTCTACGACGAGCTGGGCATGGCCGAATATCAGGCCATCGAGGTCTTCGTGAAGATGTTCTGACCCCGCACCCGGCCGCGCGGCGGCCGGGGACTCGCGCGCGGACATTATTCAAAGACGCAAGGTCGTGCGGAGCAATGCCCGCCGCGACCCCGCAGAAAACGCAACACAACCCAAAAACGACAGCATATGAGACTGATCATCGAAAACACCCCGGAGCGGGTCGCACGCTGGACCGCACGTTACATCGTGGAGCAGATCAGACAGAAGGAGAAATACACCGCCTCGCCCTTCGTGCTGGGG
>VSOO01000182.1 GCA_009774895.1 Alistipes sp.
ATTTCGATGTCGTCGAAGTAGCACCTCTACTTCGACGACATCGAAATCACGCTGCCCGACTTCCTCGTCGTGGAGCACCCGTCGCTCGTCGCGGGCACCAACACCCTGCGCATCGACCGTGCGGAGTACCGGGGCGGCTACGTCCACGTGACGGACGTCGCGGTGCTCGGGCTGCGCAACGCCCTCGTGCGCGAGGAGCAGGGCAAGAAAAAGGCCGAGCTGGACGGCACGCTGCTCCTGAGCATGACGGTCAATACGCCAGAAGACACGGACATCGAACATATCGCCCAGCCCCGCATCGTCATCACGCCGAAGGCGACCGTCGCGCCGCTGCGCATCGCGCAGGTCACGGGCGCCGTGGACCTCGACCTGAGCCAATACCTCACCGCCACCACCATCGACCTGGACGACCTCCGCGAGTCGCTCGGCGACCAGGACGTGGAGCTGAACCTGCGGGCCCCGACGATCGGCCTCACGGTGAGCAACCCGGTGGGTCTGCGCATGGTGGGCGGCATCGTGCTCACCCCCTACGACCTGTCGGGCAAGGCGCTCGATCCGGTGCGCGTGGAGCACATCGCCGTCGAAGCCTCCGAGGGCGGAGCGGAACCCCGCATCACGCGGCTCTGGATCTCCGACCGGGAACAGGCTCCGGCCGGCTACACGCTCTGCCGCGTGGAGCGGCTCACCGAACTGGTGCGGATCATCCCCTCGAAGATCGACGTGGAGTTCGAACTGGCGGTGGACGACACCCACGCCCAGCACTTCGCCATCACGGGCGAGGACTACGCCTTCGACGTGGACTACGACATCTCGCTGCCGCTGCGCTTCCGCGAGGGGGCCCGCATCAGCTACTCCGACACGCTCGACGTGTCGGGCACGTTCGACGATCTGCTGCAATACGACCTCCGCGCCGAGGACATTCTGCTGGTCATGGACGCCCGCACCACCCTGCCGATCGACCTGAACGTCGCGATCGAATTCCTCGACCGCACCACGGGCCGCGCGGTCGAGGGCATACGCGCCGAGGTGCTCGACACCATCCGCGGCTACGACGCCGAACGCGACGGGGAGTACGGCCGCACGGAGGTGCAGATCCGCCTCCTGCCGGAGGAGGGCGACCTGAACCTGCTCCAATCCGTGGACGACATACGCTTCGCCCTGACCGGCGAGGCCGTAGGCGCCGACGCCGGATTGCGCAACGAACAGTACATCACGGGCCATCTGAAGCTGCACCTGCAACGCGGCATCACGATCGACCTGGACAAAATCGCAGAATAACACGGACCCGAAAAACAGCATACGACAATGAAACGTTTCATTCCGCATACGCTCCTGCTCGCCGCCGCACTCCTCACGGGAGGAGTACGGGCGACGGCTCAGATGAAAACCGCCTACTTCATGGAGGGCTCCGTGCAGCGGCTCGACCTCAATGCCGCACTCGTGCCGCAACGGGGCTACGCGGCCATCCCCGGCATGGGCAACGTGGGCGTGGAGGCCAACTCCAACTTCCTGTCCGTGCGCAACTTCCTCTACCCCGCACCCGACGGCGACGGGCTGGTGACCTTTCTCCACGGCTCGGTCGGCAACCGGGAGTTCCTGCGCCGCATGCGCCGCAACAACCACCTTGAGATCAACGTGCGCGAGAACCTTCTCGGCTTCGGCGGCTATGCGCGCCGCTACTTCTGGTCGTTCGGTCTGAACCTGCGCTCGGAGAGCTCGATCAACCTCCCGAAAGACCTCTTCTCGCTGCTCAAGCGGCTCGAACCGGGGCAGTACGATCTGAAAGGCACCGACATCAACTCGGACAACTACCTCGAGATGGCCATGGGCTTCGCCTTCCCGATCCGCATCCTCACGAAGGAGGTGACGATCGGATTCCGCGCCAAGGGACTGCTCGGACTGGCGCATGCCTCGGTGCACATCGACGGCATGGACATCGACCTCAACGACCGGGAGTGGCGCGCCGACCTGCGGGGCTCGGTCAATGCCAACGTGGCGGGCATGAACTTCTCGGATCTCCGCGGCCGCATCGAGTTCCAAGACGTAATGGACCGTCTCGACCCGAGCGACATCGACCTCAACCGCATCGGCAGCTGGGGCCTGGCGTTCGACCTGGGCGCCGAGACGCGCTTCCTCGACGACCGCCTGAAGGTGTCGCTCGGTCTGAACGACCTCGGCTTCGTCTGCTGGTCGAAAAAATGCGGAGTCGGCGGCACGCTCAGCGACCTGTCGTTCGCGTACAGCGGCTACGACTTCGACCGCGAGGAACTCTCCACCTCGACGCCCGACGAGATCATGCTCGACATCGCCCCCGCACGGAACCGCACGCGCATGCTGAAAGCGACGCTCAACGTCGGCGGCGAGTACAACATCCTCGACGAGCGGATCGGCTTCGGTCTGCTGTGGCAGACGCGTTTCGCATCGTCCTTCACCTCGACCGAGCTCACCGCCTCGGCCAACTTCCGGCCCTCGCCCTGGTTCACGGCGTCGCTCAGCCACTCGCTCCTCCAGAATCGCCTGGGTGTCTTCGGCTTCGCGCTCAACGTGCATCCCTCATGGATCAACTTCTTCCTCGGCATGGACTACATCGGACTCCGCTACGGCAAGTACAGCGACATCGCCACGATTCCGATCGGCATGAAAGCCATCAACCTCCACTTCGGCCTGTCGGTGCCCATCACCAAGCCCAAGGCCGACGGCTTCAAAGCCGCAACCCGTGCACGACTCCACCGCCGCCGCTGATGCGCTGCCGCACCGTCGTTCCGCGACCGGCCGTTCTTTTCGGAGAGCGGCCGGTTCCCTTACTCCGCCCTTACTCCGCCCTTACTCCGCCCTTACTCCGCCCTTACTCCGCCCTGACTCTTAC
>VSOO01000183.1 GCA_009774895.1 Alistipes sp.
GGTCCGCACATCCCGCCGACTGGTTCTGTCGTTCCCGCCCCGACCGATCGGACCGTATGATCCCTGCAATTCGAACCCATCGGCTGAAATTTCCGAAAACCCCGCATCGAAGCAGGCGGGCGGTTCCCGCGCCGACCGATCCGGCCGGATGCCCCTGCCATTCCACCGCGACGATTGAATATGCTGAGTGGCTTCCGCCGCAACGGACACCTTTCCCATGCTCCTCTACGGACGATCCGGCCGACCGGACGTTTCCACCGTTTCGTTTCCCGAAGCGGCGAAACGAAAACGTCGTCCACCCCCGCAGGGGAAGACGACGAATCCTGATTCCGGGACGATCCCCGGCTTACTTGTTGATCTCGCTCAGCTTCTCGAACAACTGACCGTAAGCCTCCGACATCTCGCGGCGGAGTGCTGCGTAGTGCTTGCGCACGAGCGATGCGTTGTGGGGCTCGGCGGGGTTGTTAGCCTTGGTGTAGAGGGCATTACGCACCGCTACGGCCTCCTGCATCAGCCCGAAGATCTCCTTCTCTTTGGTCGGCTGGAAGCAGATCGCCATATCGCAATCGAACACCACCTCCTCCAGGCAGTAGTCGATCTCTTTCTTCAGATTTCTTAAATTCGCCATATCTTTTCGGATTTGAAATTTCCCGTGACAAAGATAGCAAAAGCATCCGGAATAAGCAACTGCATCCCGCGAAAACTCCGCACGAACAATACGAACAGCCGCCGCATCGGTCGCCGCCCGTGGCCCCGACAACGGATCCGACAGCGGACCATGCGTCCGCACGCAGCTGCCGCTCCGGACATCCGCACGCGGACCGCCCCCGCCGATACGAAAAGATGCGGAGCACCGCCCGCAGCGATGCTCCGCACCAGGACCGTCAGAGGCCCGGATCAGAAATCCGACGGCACGTCGGGCATTTCGACGATGAGTCCCGAAATCGCGGCCTCGGTATCCACGCAGCAGCACGGGTCGCAGGGCTCCTCCTCGATCACGACGATCTCGGGTTCCGGACGCGGGATGAGCGTGCGCTGCTCCACGAGCCGGCGATCGGTGTACTCGAAAGTGATGTCCGCATAGCGGAGCGACGGCAGAATATTGGCTGCCAAATAGTTCCACACCTCCGGCATTGCTTTCAGCTCGGCCGACTTAGCAGTCACGGCATCGCGGCGGTCGATGATGCGCAGCACGGCCTCGCGCTCGGGCACCGACGATGCGGCAACGGCCTCGCGTGCGGCATTCCAGTCGAGCGGCACGGCATCGATATGCACCGTATACTTCTTCGACAGGTCGAACTTCTTGTCCACATAGTTCCTGAGGCTCTTCGCACGTCCTTCGGCAAGGCGGCGGTTGAGTGCCACGGGACCGTCGGGCGAGGCGTAACCCGTGATGGTGATGCGGCGCATGGTCAGCGGCGAATCGCCCTCGAACGAGGCGAGGAAGGCTCCGAGGCTCTCCATCGAACGGGCATTGTCGTCGAACGACGCGTTGAGCGTGGAATTGCTGATCGGATAGAAAAGTTCATACCCCGTGTCGGCATCGTTGCGCACCTCGTACTTGCGGACGAGGTAGTCGCCCTCGGTATTCTCCGACACGAATACGGAATCCGCCTTCGGCACCGGCATCGTAACCCGGTTCTGAGCCGCAGCACCCGTTGCGGCACACAATGCGGCAGGCAAAGCGAGAGTAAAAAGTATTGTTTTCACGCTAAAATAGTGTTGGTTAATTTTCCATCTCCCCCAAAGCAAGATTCGTACCACGCCGCTACCGCTGCCGGGAAGCACGATACACACGCCGCCCCACCCTTTGCGGAACCCCTTTGCGGAATCCCTTGTACACCGCCGCGGAACACACCCCGTCCGAAAACGCCGCCGGACTCCCCGCGCCTTCTCCGCGCCCGTCCGCACCCTATCACAAACACCGCAGGCCTGTCCCGCCGCTCCGCGCACGAAGAAGCGGAGGCCCATGCCGAACCGCACGCGAAAACCGGACACACAGACCGCACCACGGACGACTGCACACGAAGAATCGGAAACATATGCCGCACCGAACTCCGCCTCGGGGCTGAAACGTACCACGTTGCGCAGAGGGCAAAGGACGAAGAGCAGCGGACGCTCCCCCCGGTCCTGTGCCTCGCCCGAATGCAGGAGGCCCCTGCCGTACGGCAGGGGCCTCCGATCGAACGAGGTTCCGGGAACCCGGTTACTCGCCATCCACATCGTCCACGTCGGGCGTGATGTAGGAGTCGGGCGGCGTCAGGCGCTTCACCTCCTCGTCCGTGAGGAATGCCTCCTCGGCGAACTCCAGGTCGGAGAAGCGGTTGAGCGAAATCTGGTAGGTGGCATAGTCGTTCGCGCCGCCCTTGTAGTCGCTGCGCTGCGAATAGATGCCGTAGATGCCCGTAATGGTGCCTTCCGCGCCGTCGCGCACGACGTTGCGGCCCGCGAAACGCGAATAACCGCTCGTGCGGACCATGTAGACGCCCTTGTCCGAAGTATAGCGCGGCGAGGGGTTGTAGACGAAGCAGACCGAACCGTAGAGGTTGGTGCTCTCCAGCGGATTGCTGAACGCCCACTTGTACCAGGGCTTATTGACGATCGGAGGGATGTCGGTGTAGATCCAGCTCGGATAGATCTGGTCGTAGGAGCCGTTGCGCAGCGGCGCGGGGGTCACGCCATCCTGGTTCTCCACGCCCGCATAGTGGCATGCGATCTTTTCGAAACGCACCAGACGGCCGAAATCCGCCTCGCCCAGGTCCGTGTAGTTCGTTTCGTTCACCACCTTGATGTCCTCGCC
>VSOO01000184.1 GCA_009774895.1 Alistipes sp.
GGTGAAAGTATTCCCGCGCGACACGCCGGAAGAAAAACGTTTGTTCGAACTTCTGCGTCGCGCCTATATTGAAGCCCGATACAACAAAAAGAATTTCATCGTCACGAAAGAGGACATCGACGCATTAACCCCGAAAGTCGAACGGTTGAAACAGGTCGTTGAAACCGTCTGCCGCGAGCGCATGGCATACTACGAGAGTCGAATCAGCAAATAAAGCGAAGCCTGTCTTTTTTCGACGCATTTCCCATAGCTTGCAGGCGGTCGAGGACGCAGCGGATAAAAAAACGCGAAAAAATCTTTCCGTTCCGCATAATTATTATTAATTTCGGGCTCGGATTTCCCTGTTTCAGGCGACCCGCACAACGAACAAAAACCATAAAAAAACTACGAACATGAAAAAACTTCTGCTTTCGATCGCCGCGGCAGCGGCAGTGGTTTCCTGCACCGTAATCGACAACCTGAAGGGCCTGCCCACCGCCGAGGCCGACAGCTACGCCCGCGCCCTGGAGCACGTGGCCAAACACCTCGACACCGAGGAGTTCAAAATCTACCACATCCTGTTCAGCGAGGGCGAAGCGCTCTCCGACCGGCTATTCTTCGTATCGGTGTCGATGATCGACCGCGACAACCGCGCCTTCACGCAGACCTTCTCCCTCGACGGCCGCGCACCGGGCAATCCGTCGGCCGACAACGGCATACGCAAACCCGAATACGAAACGACCGTCGGCATCGACCTCGCGTCGCTCGATCCGCAGCAGATCGCCGCACAGATCGCCGAGGCACGCACGACCCTGCCCGAAGGCTACACGTTCAAGTCGGTGAGCCTGTACGAGGTGACCGAAACCATCCCCTCGGGCAACGCGCTGCTCGACCGCGGCAAGCAGTTCGGCACGCACGAGACCCGCTTCGTCATGAACTTCACCGAGGACGGCAAGGAGAAGGTGAGCAGCGCGGGCCAGACCTCGCTCGTGTACTACCAGGCGACCGCCAGCGTGGCGCCGGACGGCACGATCACCGTCGAAGCAGACTAATTCCGCCGCCGCGATGAAACAGACCCCACGATTCGTCGAGCCCATTCTCGACTCGACCCGGAGCAGCCTCAACCCGGAGTACCTCGACCGGAGCGTCGAGCAATACGCCGCGGGCAACCACAAGGAGGCGTTCCACCTGCTGCTCGACTACCTGAACGACACCATCCGGCCCCGCTTCGGCAATGCCGACGGCACGGAGTTCCGCATACCCCACGGCTCGATCCTGGTCTGCATCCGCATCGACGACGGGAAGCTCTCGATCCGCGCGGACTTCCTCACGCTGCCCGCCAAGCAGCGAACGGCCATGCTGCGCCAGGTGGCAGACCTCACGCTCAACCGGCTGATGCTGTCGCGCTTCCGAAAGGAGGGCGACAAGCTCCGCATGGAGTACGAATGCCCGCTGTCGCAGAGCCATCCGCACAAGCTCTTCTTCATCCTGCGCAACATCTGCCACGTGGGCGACCGCTACGACGACGAGTTCTGCACCAAGTTCGGAGCCGAACGCTGCTACGAACCCCGCGTCACCCCCTACCCCGAGGCGGAAACGGCGCGCATCGTCGAGGCCATGCGCACGGTATGCACCGAAACGCTCGACGCCGTGAAAGACTACGAGGCGGCACGCCGCTACGGCTATGCATGGAACGTGCTCGACACGGCATTCTACCGCATCGCCTACTTCGCACAGCCCCAAGGGCAGCTGCGCAACGAGCTGGAGCAGGCCGTGGACGACATGGACCGCGAACTACCCGTCACGGACCTCGTGGCCAAGGGACGCGCGTTCCTCGAAAAGCTGCGCGACACACCCGGCGAGGCGCTCGCGGCGGACCTCTACTTCACCGACACGCTGGTCTCCACGCGCCGCCGCTCGTCGCTGGCCAACGTGCAGGAGAACATGCGCGACGTGTGGCGCGAGGCGGACGAAGCCATGCAGAACCGCGACTTCGAACGCAGCGCCGTGCGCATCCTCTACAAGTTCTACGAGATGTACTTCTACAACGACGTGCAGGACGACCTCAACGACCTGGTGCGCACCGCACTGCGTTCGTCGGCCGGACTGCCCGCCGAAGAGGCGTCGGAGATCCTCTTCGAGGCCATCGACCGCATCATGGAGGGCGACCTGGGGGACGACGGCGCCGCCGGCGGCACGAACCGCATCGGCAGCCTGCTGCACGCAGGCATCGAACGGCTGAAGGAGCGCCTGCAACGCCTACTCAGCAAAGAGGAATAGTGCGGGGCGGCTCGTGCGATGCGGCAGCCGTCGCATCGTACGAGCCGCAACCGCAACCCGCGCGCCGCAGCCGGCACACCGCCCGGGGCCGCCTCCGTGAAGAGGCCCCGCAAGCCCGCCGACGCGGCCCGCACCGTAACACATACAGCACACAATGGACAAGCACTCCATCTATCGCTCCGTTTTCAAAGTGACGCACGCCGGAGGTTCGGGCAGCTGTTTCTACCTGCACGACCGCCGCATCTTCGTCACCAACTACCACGTGGTCGAGGGCTTCCGCGACGTCGCCCTGCACGACAACGACCGCACGCCCTACCCCGCACGCGTGATCCTCGCGGCACCCTCGCTCGACCTGGCGCTGCTGGCCGCGGACCACGACTTCACCCCCCTGCCCGCCCTCGCGCTCGCCGCGGACGACGCACTGGAGGTGGGCGGGCGCATCTTCGTGGCGGGATTCCCCTACGGC
>VSOO01000185.1 GCA_009774895.1 Alistipes sp.
ACCGTACACCGTGAAATCAAATAATTTTAGTGCTATATGGCAAAGAAAGTAGTCGCAACACTGAAGACCGGCACCGGCAAGCAGTTCACCAAGTGCATCAAGATGGTCAAGTCGGAGAAGACGGGCGCATACGTGTTCAAAGAGGGCATTATCCCCAACGACCAGGTCAAGGATTTCTTCGACGGCAAGAAATAATTATTTAAGAGCGATCTTAAATACAAAGGGCATCCTCCGGGGTGCCCTTTGTGTGTTCCATTCCGGCCGCTCGGAACGCTCCGTCCGACCGCAGCGCACGCATCAGAACGGATAGCCCACGCCGAAGTTGATCGCCGTATTGTCCCAGCGGAAATTGTGGATCCACCGCTCGCCGGCGGGGTTGTTGGGATTGTGGAGCTGAATGCCCCAGTCGAGGCGCAGAACGGCGAATTTGATGTCGAAACGCACTCCGAGACCCGTGTTGAATCCCAGCTGCCTGTAGAAGCGATCGGCATAGAAGACCGCCGAATCGGAGTACTTGGCCGGATTGGATTTCAATTTCCAGATGTTGCCCAGGTCGAAGAAAGTCGCGCCGTGCATGATGCCCCAGATCGGAAAGCGCAGTTCGAGGTTGGCCTCCAGCTTCACGTCCGCCAGACGCATGGGATACTCCGACAGCTTGCGCGGCTGCGATCCGGGACCCAGCGTGCGGGGCGCCCAGCCGCGCATGCCGTTGCTGCCGCCCGCATAGAAGAGACGGTCGGCCGGCACGTCGGTGGAGTTGCCGTAGGGGATGACGATGCCGCCGTAGATGCGCCCCACGAGCGCCACGCGCTCGTTGAGCATGATCTTGCGGCTGACGCTCAGATCGGTACGCACGTACTGCGAGTAGCGCAATCCGAAAATACGGTAGTAGTCCTCGCCCGCAGCGGGTTTCGAGAAGAGGTGTTCGAGTCCGTCGATCAGGTTGCCCGCCGTCTCCAGATTGAAGCGTACGAGCGTGGCGTTGCCCCCGAGGTTGCGCGTCTGGTTGTTGTAGGCGTAACCGAAGGTCAGACCGGCGATGAACTGCGACGCGAAGCTGGCCTTGAGGTACTCGTTCTGGCTGTCGCGCAGGAAATCGTCGTCGAGGTATCCCATGTCGATGACGTTGATGTCGATGGGTCGCAGCGAGAACGACGAGTAGCGGTCGTTGGACCACAGGTAGGTCAGACCGAGGCTCGAAAGCGTGCGCCGGTAGTAGGGACGGTCCTGGAAGTTGATCGAGAACTCGACCTTGGTTTTCGGCTGGTTCGCCGCGCGGAAAGAGCGCGTGCGGAACGGAAGCAGGAACCGCGGGAACGACAGTCCGGCCGTCACGCCGATCTCCCGGGCGTTGCGCTTGCGCGCGTCGGAGGCTTTCATGTACTCGTAACCGGCGGCGAAGGCCACGTCGAAGGACTCGGCACCGCGGAAGATGTTGCGGTTCTGGTAGCCGACGGTGGCTTTCAGCCCGTAGAAGCTCGCCGTGGTCGAACCCTCCAGCTCGACCTTGAAGCTCTGGCGCAGGGCCGGCGTGCAGAGGATGTCGCACCGGAGGTAGCCCTCGCGCGTGGAGCGGCTCTGCGTCGTGTCGGCCGCACGTCCGATGTAGGTTACGCGGTGGGTCGTGTCGTCGCCCCGCGGCGACTCGGAGAAAGCCACGCGCGTCGCCCGGAAGTACCCCAGCGCCATCAGGTCGGCATAGGTCCTGTCCACCTGCGAGGCGTTGTACACGTAGTTGGGATAGAGCGGCACGGCACGGCGCAGAATGCGCGGACGCAGGTTGGGTTTGCCCTCGTAGATCAGGTTCAGACCGCGGTACCGGAGCGTATCGAGCCGCTGCGCGTAGGAGCGGTCGGTGCGGGCCGCGGTGGGGTCGTAATCGGTGAAGACGTTGATGCGGTCCACGCGATAGACGCGGTTGTCCTCCATGATGGCGGCGCCCCGTGCGTCGTAGCCCGCCAGGTGCTGCTTGACGACCATGCGCAGTGCGACGCGGCGCGCGCCGACCGTGGTGTCGGCCACGTACTCGATGTTATTGACCGAGAAGTCGTAGTAACCCCTGTCGCGCAGGTAGCGGGTGATGCGCTCGCGCTCGGCGTCGAGCATCGTGATGTCGAAAATCTCGCCCGGACGGATCAGCGTGCCCGCGGTATCCGAGAGGATGATCTGCGCCAGGAAGCGGTCACGGAAATCGTAGGACAGCGTGTCGATGCGGTAGGGCTCGTGCTGCACCGTGCGGTAGAGGATGCTCGCCCGCTTGCGGCGCGAGGTCGTATCCACCTCGAACTCCGCACGCGAGGAGAGGAAGCCCTTCGAGTCCATGTACACCTTCAGGTTTTCGGCCGACTTCTCGGTCAGCTCCATGTCGAGCAGCACGGGCTCCTGGCCGATGCGGCGCTTCCAGTTGTTCCACCAGTTGTGCTTGGCCGAGTCGGCCTGCTCGTAGATCCACACGCCGAGGTTCAGGCCCAGGAACCGCTTGTTGGGCGACTGACGGACGTAGCGCTCCAGTTCCGAGGCGGGGATGCGTTCGTCGCGCGGCGTCTCTTCGTCAGCCTCGATCGTGACCTTCTGCACGAGGTAGCTGCCCGCCGGCAGCTTGCGCGTCACGCTGCACGAGGCGAGCATGCAACATGCCGCCGCCACACACACACACAGCCGTCCCGCCCGCATCGTACGTCAGTTGTTGAAGAATCCCTGCTCGCGCAGCAACTCGAAATAG
>VSOO01000186.1 GCA_009774895.1 Alistipes sp.
GACATCGCGGCCCGCAACGCCTGCAACTACGAGGAGACCGTGACCGTGGGCTACGACATCTACTCGCCCCAGGGCAAGCTGCTCGACTACAGCATCACCGACCTCACGGTCGCAGGCCGCTCGTGCGACACGCTGCACCTCACACCCTACGTCTACGGCACCTACGCGAACAAGTGGGAGCCGGGCGCCAAGAACGATCCGCCCCTCTACCGCGTGATGCTCTTCACGCGGCGCGACGGGGCCTACAAGGAGTACATCCCCCTGCGCACGGGCTTCCGCGACATCGCCTGCCGCGACGGCCGCTGGTACAGCTTCGGCCGCGAGATCGTTCTGCGCGAGGCGCGCTGCAACGCCGCGGCGGACCGCACGGCGACGCGTACGGCCATGGTGCAGCTGAAGAAGCAGGGCATCAACACCCTGCGTCCGGACCACCCCCAGCCCGCGTGGTACTACGACCTGTGCGACGAACTGGGACTGATGGTGATCGACCGCGCCGACATCAACGCCCCCGCGGGCCGCACCGACCGCCGCGTGGGCGGCACGCCGTCGAACGACCCGTCGCTCGTGGATGAATACCTCGAACGGGTGCGGGCGATGTACTACCGCTCGCGCAACCACACCTGCGTGATCGCCTACGCCCTCGGCGGCGCCTCGGGCAACGGATACAACATGTACAAGGCGTATCAGTGGCTCAAGTCCGCGGAGACGCAGCGTCCGGTGTTCTGCGAGGATGCCGACGGCGAATGGAACAGCGACCTCTGACCGACCCGCACCCCATGAACATCGAACTCATCGTCACGGGCAAGACCGACTCGCCCGAAGTGGAGGCGCTCACCGCCATGTACGCGCGGCGCGTGAACCGCTACTGCCGCTTCGATATCGCGGTGCTGCCCGACGTGCGCAACACCAAAAGCCTCAGCGAACAGCAGCAGCGCACGGCCGAGGGCCGCACGCTGCTGGGCCGCATCGGCGACGGCGACTTCCTCGCGCTGCTCGACGAGCGCGGCGACGAGATGCGGTCGGTGGACTTCGCCGTGTGGCTCCAGAAACGCATGAACAGCGGCACCCGCAAGCTCGTGCTGGCGATCGGGGGCCCCTACGGATTCTCCGACGAGGTGTACGCCCGGGCCGACGCCCGCGTGTCGCTCTCGAAGATGACCTTCTCGCACCAGATCGTGCGGGCGATCTTCGCCGAGCAGATCTACCGCGCCTTCACCATCCTCAACCATGAACCCTACCACCACGAATAGCGGCGCACGGCCCCTCTTCGCCGTCGTCCTGCCCAATATCCTCGCGGGGCTGGGGCTCAAGTCGGTGCTCGGCGACCTCTTTCCCGAAGCCGACGTCGCCGTGTTCCACGACTTCGGGGCCTACGAGGCCTCGCAGCCCGACCGCTACGCCCACTGCTTCACCTCGACCGAGGAGTTCGTGCTGCACCGCGAAGCGTTCCGGGGCCGCGAGCGGCGCACGATCCTGCTCGGACGCACGCCCGTGCCGGGCATGCACGCCATCGACCCCTATGCCGGCGAGGAGCGCCTCGTGCACGCGCTCATGCGCCTCCACTGCGGCGCCCACCCCGCGGGCCGCGGCACGGCGGAGCCCGCATCCCCGGTCCCGGCGCTCTCGGCCCGCGAAACGGAGGTGCTCGCACTCATCGCCCGCGGACTGGCGAACAAACAGATCGCCGAGCGCCTCGGCATCGGCGTGACGACCGTGGTATCGCACCGCCGCAACCTCATGGAGAAGCTGGGCATCAAATCCGTGGCCGGACTCACGCTCCACGCCCTGCGCCTGGGCTGCATCGCGCCCGACGAGCTCTGACAGGCATAAGAGCACCGGCATCACCAGGCTGCCCGAACTTGCGCCACGGGGCCAGCCCCCCGGAATCGCCGGCCGCAGCGCGCTCGCAGGCCTCCTTGCCCGCGGTGCCGCGACCGACGAGCGGAACGGAAACCGCACCCGCCGGCCCCGGGCCACCCGCCCCGACCGTCTTTTTCGTCTTCACGCGCTCCGGACTCGCCGCCGCATGTCCGACCTCGGTGCTTGCCTCCGCACCGCCTGCCTCGTCCGGCTTCTCCGCCGCCCCTGTCATCGTCGCCCTCCGGCGGCCTCCTCGAAATAGAGGATTGCAGAACTGCGAAGAAAATCCTTACTTTGCACCCGGAAACGAAAAACCGGACCCCGCACCTACGTCGTGAACACCCGCACGCGATACCTGCTCGCCGCCCTGGCGCTTCTGACCGTATGCCGCACGGCATGCGGGGCGTGCGGCATGTCCCCAAACGCCGCAACGGCCGGACCCGACGCTTCCGCACGCACCGCGGCGACCGCAGCCGGCCTTCGCGACGCCTCCCGCGGAAACCGCGCCGCGGCTCCGGCCCCCGCCGGAATTCACATCCCCACCGTCCCCGACAGCGACACGCGCACGGAGCGACCGTGCGAGGCCCCGGCCGGCCAGCCGACCGGCAAAACGGCAGAAAGAGCTATCGACACGGCGGGCAAAACGGGCGACAAAACGGCTGACAGAGCAATCGACAGACCGGCGGGCAAAACGGGCGACAGAACAGCCGACAGAACGACCGGCAAAACGGGTGCCCGGCCGCACGGAGCGCCCTCCGGCGTCGCCGCCCCCCTGCCCGCCGCGGACACCCTGGTCGCGGCCCACGGCATACCG
>VSOO01000187.1:0-1183 GCA_009774895.1 Alistipes sp.
GCAGGCGTTGGTCGGACGACTGCCGGAATTTCCCGTCCAGCTCCGTCAGCAGGGCGATGGCGCCGAACAGGTAGTTCGGATCGCAGGCGGCCGCCTGCGCCCGGTATCGTTCGAGCAGCGTGCCGGTCATCTCCAGCAGACGCAGCGCCCGGGCGTCGCGCGCCACCAGCAGGTCACGCAGGTGGCGGTTCAGGCCCGCCATGAAGGTCTGGCCCGAGAAGCCGTTCGAGAGGACCTCGTCGAAGGCGAGAAGCGCCTGCACGTAGTCGCCCGCGAGCAGCAGGTCGGTAATCGTAAAATAGGTATCGTAGTCGAGTACGTTGAGCGTGCGCGCGACCTCCTTGTAGCGGAGGTCGCCGCCGCAGAACGACACGGCCTTGTCGAACATCGACAGCGCGTCGCGCATGGCGCCGTCGGCCTTGCGGGCGATGAGGTTCAGCGACTCGTCGTCCGCCGCAACACCCTCCTCGCCGGCGATGTAGCGCAGATAATCCACGGCGTCCTCCACGCGTATGCGGTTGAAGTCGTAGACCTGGCAGCGCGAGAGGATCGTGGGGATGATCTTGTGTTTCTCGGTGGTGGCCAGGATGAACACGGCATGGGCGGGCGGCTCTTCGAGCGTCTTGAGGAAGGCGTTGAACGCCGCGGCCGAGAGCATGTGCACCTCGTCGATGATGAAGACCGAATAGCGCCCCGACTGCGGGAGGATGCGCACCTGCTCGATGAGCGAGCGGATGTCCTCCACGGAGTTGTTCGAAGCGGCGTCGAGCTCGTGGATGTTGAGCGAGCGGCCCTCGTCGAACGAACGGCACGACTCGCAGCGGTTGCACGCCTCGGCCTCCTCGGGCGAGAGGCAGTTGATGGCCTTGGCGAAGATGCGCGCGCAGGTGGTCTTGCCCACGCCGCGCGGGCCGCAGAAGAGATAGGCATGGGCCAGCTGTCCGCGTTCGATGGCGTTGCGGAGCGTGGAGGTCACATGCTGCTGTCCCACGACCGACCGGAACGTCGCGGGCCTGTATTTTCGTGCGCTGACGATAAAATCACTCATAATGGAGCAAAGATACGAATTTTTTGTTTTCAATCGGGGCGGAGCATCCGAAAATCCCGAAGAAAGGACGAAACGCACAGGACGCCCTGTCACCCCAGACCGGATGATTTGTCATGCGGATGGCAGAAACGGGCG
>VSOO01000187.1:1193-2665 GCA_009774895.1 Alistipes sp.
CGTCATGAGGCGCTGTCAGGATGACGCAACGGAGCGCCGTGGCAGGCGTTTTGCAGGATCGGAAGATCGAAACGGAAACAAACAGAAAACCGGAATCATGAACATCAACAGTCTGACGATCAAAGCACAGGAGGCACTGCAAGGTGCCGTGTCGCTCGCGGGCGAACACGGACAGCAGGCCGTAGAGCCGCTGCATCTGCTGGCGGTCCTCGTCCGCGAGGAGGATTCGCTCGCGGCATTTCTGCTGGGGCGCACGGGCGTGAACGTGCGTCTGCTGCGCGACGAAGCGAACCGCGCCGTGGCGGCGCTGCCCCGCGTGGAGGGGGCGGGTGAGCCTTTCTTCTCGCAGGAGTGCACGCGCACCATACAGCGGGCCGTGGATTTCACCCGGAAATTCAACGACAAATACGCCTCGACGGAGCACCTGCTGCTGGGTCTGGTGGCCGAGCGCAGCGCGGCATCCGAACTGCTGAAGCGCTCCGGAGCGGCCGAGAAGGAGCTGCTGGAGGCCATACGCGTCTTCCGCAAGGGCGCGACGGTCGATTCGCAGACCTCGGAGCAGCAGTTCGATGCGCTCGGCAAGTATGCCGTGGACCTCAACGCGATGGCCCGCTCGGGGAAACTCGACCCGGTGATCGGACGCGACGAGGAGATCCGGCGCGTGCTGCAAATCCTCTCGCGCCGCACCAAGAACAACCCCATCCTCGTGGGCGAGGCAGGCGTGGGCAAGACGGCCATCGCCGAGGGAATCGCCCACCGCATCGTGAACGGCGACGTGCCCGAGAACCTGCGGTCGAAGCAGATCTTCTCGCTCGACATGGGCGCGCTGATCGCCGGCGCCAAGTACCAGGGCGAATTCGAGGAGCGGCTGAAGGCCGTAGTGCAGGAGGTGACCGCCTCGGAGGGCGAAATCCTGCTCTTCATCGACGAAATACACACCCTCGTGGGCGCCGGCAAGTCGTCGGGTGCGATGGATGCGGCCAACATCCTCAAGCCGGCGCTGGCGCGCGGCGAGCTGCGCACCATCGGCGCCACGACGCTCGACGAGTACCAGAAATACTTCGAGCAGGACAAGGCGCTGGAGCGCCGATTCCAGAAAGTGATGGTCGATGAGCCGACGCAGGAGGACGCCGTGTCGATCCTCCGCGGCCTGAAGGAGCGCTACGAGAACCACCACCAGGTGCGCATCCGCGACGAGGCCATAGTGGCCGCCGTGGAGCTCTCGTCGCGCTACATCACCTCGCGCTACCTGCCCGACAAGGCCATCGACCTGGTGGACGAAGCCGCGTCGCGCCTGCGCCTCGAAATGAACTCCGTACCCGAGGAGATCGACAACCTCGACCGCCGCGTGCGCCAGCTCGAAATCGAACGCGAAGCCATCCGCCGCGAGAACGACGAGGAGCGCGTGGCCGGGCTGACTCGGGAAATAGAGGAGCTGAAGGCCCGCGACGCCTCGATGCGCGCCCGCGGGC
>VSOO01000188.1 GCA_009774895.1 Alistipes sp.
ATATCATGGAGATCAAAGTTCTGGGAACGGGCTGCGCCGGATGCAAGGCCCTGTTCGAAACGGTTTGCGAAGCCGTGAATCAGCTCGGCATCGAAGCGACGGTCGTAAAGGAGGAGGACCTCCTGAAAATCATGGAGTACGACGTGATGTCGCTCCCGGCGCTGGTCATCGATGGCGCCGTCGTGTCGAAAGGCAAGCGCCTGAGTGTCGAACAAGTCAAGGAGCGGCTGCGATGATCCGACGTTTCGCGGACTGGCTCGTCTTCTCGGTGTTCGGACTCACGCCGGGCACCCCCCTGGGCGAAGCCCTCGACTTCTTCGTCTACGACACGCTGAAGATCACGCTGCTGCTCTTCCTGATCTCGACGGTCATGGGCACGATCAACGCCTACTTCCCGATCGAACGCCTGCGGCGCTATCTTTCGAGCCGGCGGCTCTACGGCATCGAGTACTTCCTCGCCGCGGTGTTCGGTGCCGTCACGCCGTTTTGCTCGTGTTCGTCCATCCCCCTGTTCATCGGGTTCGTAAAGGGAGGCATTCCGCTCGGCGTGACGTTCTCGTTTCTGATCGCCTCGCCCCTGATCAACGAAGTCGCGGTCGCCATGTTCGCCGGCTCCTTCGGATGGCGCGTCACGGTCCTGTACATCGCCTCCGGCATCGCGATGGGCATGCTCGGCGGATGGCTTCTCGGGAAAATGCGCCTCGAAAAGCTGCTCACTCCCTGGGTAAGGCAGATACAGGCGCAGTCCGAGGCGGAGAGCACCCGCTGGCAAGCCGAGGGGCTGCCGTTCGCCGCACGGCTCCCGACCATCCTGCGCGACGCCCGCGACATCGTCCGGGGCGTATTCCTCTACATCGTGGTCGGCATCGCCATCGGTGCGGGAATCCACGGTTACGTGCCCGACGAATTCTTCGCACGATGGATGGGACACGACAACCCGTACGCCGTGCCGCTGTCGGTGCTGCTGGCCGTACCGATGTACGCCAACGCCGCAGGCATCGTGCCGGTGGTGCAGGTATTCGTCGCCAAGGGCATACCGCTGGGAACCGCACTCGCATTCATGATGGCGGTCGTAGGACTCTCGCTCCCCGAGGCCACCCTGCTCAAGAAGGTCATGACCTGGAAGCTGATCGGAATATTCTTCGGCACGACCGCCGTCATCATCATCCTCTCGGGCTATCTGTTCAATCGGATCCTTTAGAGGCGCCGCCCGCGCCGCCGGGGGAGTACGACTCCGGCCGGCGGCATGACGTCCGGGGCCGCGGCACATTGCGTGTCGCGGCCCCGACTGCGTGCGGCACAGTCCGCAGACAACAAAAAAAAAGCGAGAACCTTTCGATTCTCGCTTCGTACCCCCCCAGGGGCTCGAACCCTGGACCCCAACATTAAGAGTGTCGTGCTCTACCAACTGAGCTAGAGAGGCATCAATCATCATCTGATTGCGAGTGCAAAGATATGCACGATTTTTAATTCTGCAAAATTTTTCGAAGATTTTTTTCACAAAATTTACGCCGAATTTTCTTCCATGCCCTCGAACACACACAATAACACACTAACAAACAACATATTACACCCAAAAATACCCTAAACAAAATAATCGAGAAAAAATCGTCCTTCGCATCCGCATTCCGGCACGCAATATGCCCCATCGACCGAAAAGCGGCACGTTCCGCGCCGCCGCAATGCATGTTCCACTAAAAAAAGAGACAATGAAAAAGTACAAATGCACCGTCTGCAACTGGGTTTACGACCCTGCGATCGGCGATCCCGACCACGGCATCGCACCCGGCACTCCGTTCGAGGAGCTGCCCGACGACTGGACCTGCCCCGAGTGCGGCGTAGGCAAGGAGATGTTCGAACCCGAGGAGTAACGGCTGCGGAGCGCGGAGTCCGCCCCGACCGGACGGGCTCCGCAGCATCCGACCGGCCCGCACGGCCGCACGGCAAAACTCCGGCACTCCCCGTGCGGCAAATGATCCGGCATGCCGCAGCCGCCCGAACCGCAGTGCGTTCCACAACCCTCGAACCGCAGCCTGTTTCGCACCCCTCGAACCGCAGTGCATTCCCCACCCCTCGCACCGCAGTCCGTTCCGCCCCCACGGCCGGCACCCGCCCGGCCGGCGCCCCTCCGCGAACGGGGCAAATGACGTTTTTCCCGACGCAAATTCCGCAAACCCCGCACGCGCTGCGCCCGCGACTTGTAAAAATGCGGCGATTTTCCTATCTTTGGGTGACAGAAAGCACCTTGCCATGAAAAGAGACCTTCGCGACATCGCCGCACGTTTCGCATTCGACGCTCCCGTCGCGGGCATCGAATCGCTGGGCGCCGGGTTCATCAACGACACCTTCCGCATCCGCACCGCGGGCGCGGGCCCCGACTACATCCTGCAACGCAAGAACCGAGAGATATTCCGCGACGTTCCGGCCATGATGGAGAACATCCGCAAGGTCACCGAGCACATCCGCCGCCGCGTGGAGGCTGCCGGCGGCGACCCCGAGCGCGAAGCGATGCGCATCGTGCCGACCCGCGAGGGCGCCCTCTGCCACACGGACGACGGGGGCGAGTACTGGACGGCTGCGCAGTTCATCGAGGGCGCCACGGCCTCGCCCCGGGCCGACCCCCCCGCCCGCCCCCGCAGGGGCGGGGCGGCCGGCGGCCCCTGCC
>VSOO01000189.1 GCA_009774895.1 Alistipes sp.
GCATGAAGACGAGACGGACGGGGCGGACGGGGGCGGAAGAACCTCGGAAAAGATAGCGGATGCGGTGCGGGCGGCGGAAACGCCGAATCGGGCCGGCATCCGGAAACAAAAGGAAAGCTAACAGAATAGAGAGATGACGATAGGAATCATAGGCGGCGGTCAGCTGGGGCTGATGATTGCCGAACAGGCCCGCGGACTGGGCGTGCGCACGGTGTGCCTCGATCCGGCGGCGGATGCGCCGGCGTTCCGCGTGTGCGACGAACGCATCGTGGCGCCGTTCGACGACGCCGCGGCGCTTGAGGAGCTCTGCCGGCGCAGCGACGCCGTGACCTACGAATTCGAGAACGTGCCGGGCGAAATTCTGATTCCGCTCTGCGAAAAATACAACATTCCCCAGGGTTACAGACCGCTGTACGACTCGCAGGACCGCCTGCGCGAGAAGACCAATGCCCGCGAACACGGGCTGCGGACGCCGCGTTTCGCGGCCGTGGACGACGAGGCGTCGCTGCGTGCTGCGGTGGCCGAACTGGGGCTGCCGTGCGTGCTGAAGACCCGCACGCTGGGCTACGACGGCCACGGACAGGCCGTGCTGCGCGGCGAGGAGGACATCGTGCGGGCCTTGCCCATGCTGGCCGTGCCGTGCATCGCCGAGGAGTTCATGCGCTTCGATTTCGAGGCCAGCGTGGTCACGGTGGACGACGGCCGCGAGGCGGTGTGCTTTCCCGTGGGGCGGAACATCCACCGCGACGGCATCCTCGACCTCTGCGTGGTGCCGGCGGATGCCGGCGAGGGGCTGCGCGGCCGCATGGAGGCCGAAAGCCGCCGCTTCATGCGCGAATGCGGCTACCGCGGCATCCTGGCGATCGAGTATTTCGTGAAGGACGGCGAGTTCTATTTCAACGAGATGGCGCCCCGTCCGCACAACAGCGCCCACTTCACCATCGAGGGGTGCACGACCAACCAGTTCCGCGAACTGGTCCGCTACCTCGCGGGCATGCCGCTCGAACGGCCGCGCCTCGTGGCGCCCACGGTGATGAAGAACATCCTCGGACAGGACCTCGCCGCGGCCGAAGCCGTGGCGTGCGAGGCCCGCGAGGGGGTGCACGTGCACCTCTACGGCAAGAGCGAGAGCCGCCCCAAGCGCAAGATGGGCCACATCACGTTCGTGGGCTCGGACGCCGCGCGTTATGCGGCCGAGTGGGCCGACCGCTTCGTGAAGTAGCGCGGGCCGCCCGGCCGCCCGAGCTTTCCGGCCGTGGTCGGCGGGGCGAGGGCCCGGGGCTGCGAATTACGGCTCGCAGGCCGCAGGCTGCGGGAGCGCCGCGGGGCGGATGCCGGAGCGAACAGGAAAAGAGAACGAAGACAACAAACATATAATGAAGAACTACCGAATTTTCGTCGAGAAGGAGCCGCGGTTCCGTGTGGAGGCCGAGAGCCTGCGCCGCGAGCTGAACGACAACCTGAACCTCGATTTGCGCACGCTGCGCCTGCTGAATGTCTACGACCTCTTCGGCTTTACGGAGGAGTTGCTCGAAAAGAGCCGTTATGCCGTGTTCGGCGAAACGGCCACGGACCGCGTGACGGACGGCTGCGACCTTGCGGGTGCGAAGTACCTGGCCGTGGAGTGTTTGCCGGGCCAGTTCGACCAGCGGGCCGCTTCGGCCGTGGATTGCGTGCGCCTGATCGACCCCGAGGCCGATGTGCGCATCCGCTCCGCGCGTCTCTACATCTTCGACGATGCGGTGACCGGAGAGCAGATGGAGCGCATCCGCCGCTACTGCGTCAATGCCGTCGAGTCCCGCGAGAAGGACATGTCGGTGCTGGGCGAGGCCGAGCAGGCCGACGTGCGCCCCGTGCCGGTGCTCGAAGGCTTCACGCGCATGACCGATGCCGAGCTGGAACCCTACTGCAAGGCGAACGGCCTGGCGATGAACGGCGACGACCTGCGCGAGGTGGTGCGCTACTTCCGCGAGGAGGGGCGCGAACCCAACGAAACGGAGCTGCGCATCCTCGACACCTACTGGAGCGACCACTGCCGCCACACGACCTTCACCACCGAGCTGGAGGACATCGAGGTCGAGGAGTCGTTCGTGAAAGACGAGATCGAGGGTTCGCTCCGCCTGTACCTCGAAATGCGGCGCGAGCTGGGCCGCGAGCACAAGAGCCTCTGCCTGATGGATATGGCGACGATCGGCGCCCGCTACCTGCGCAAGCACGGCATGCTGGACGATCTGGAGGCCAGCGACGAGAACAACGCCTGCTCGATCTATGTCGATGTGGACACGGAGGGCCGCACCGAGCGGTGGCTGCTCCAGTTCAAGAACGAAACCCACAACCACCCCACGGAGATCGAACCCTTCGGCGGCGCTTCGACCTGCCTGGGCGGCGCGATCCGCGATCCGCTGTCGGGCCGCAGCTACGTCTACCAGGCGATGCGCGTGACGGGTGCGGGCGATATTTTCCAGCCCGTGGAGGATACGCTGCCCGGCAAGCTGCCCCAGCGCATCATCAGCCGCAAGGCCGCGGCCGGCTATTCGAGCTACGGCAACCAGATCGGTCTGGCTACGACCCACGTGCGTGAAATCTACCACGACGGCTATGTGGCCAAGCCCCTCGAAGTGGGTGCCGTGGAGGGGGCGGTGCAAGCCGCCGACGTGCGCCG
>VSOO01000019.1 GCA_009774895.1 Alistipes sp.
GAACAGGAACAGGAACAGGAACCACGCCTCCTATCGGCGTTCCGGAAACGAAAAATGCGTTCCGGACAAACATCCGGAACGCATTTTATCGGAATCGTCGTCGTTACTCCGCCAGGGGCGTAACGCTCACATACGATTTGCCTTCGCCTTTTTTGCAGAACGCTACCGTTCCGTCTACCAGAGCGAAGAGCGTGTGGTCCTTGCCCATGCCGACGTTCTCGCCGGGGTTGTGAACCGTACCGCGCTGACGGACGATGATGTTGCCCGCCTTCGCGAACTGACCGCCGAACAGCTTGACGCCAAGACGCTTGCTCTCCGATTCACGGCCGTTCTTCGAACTACCTACACCTTTCTTGTGTGCCATGTTTCTCCGATTTTAAAAGGTTATGCAACAATTTCCTCGACCAGAATCTGCGTCAGGTACTGACGATGACCGTTGCACTTCTGGTAGCCTGTTCTGCGCTTTTTCTTGAAAACCAGGACTTTGTCATCCTTGAGGTGCTTCAGGATCTTGCACTTAACCGTGGCGCCTTCTACAACAGGTGCGCCGACTTTAACCTGACCGTCGTTGTCTGCGAGCAGGACTTTGTCGAAGCTTACGGACGCGTTTTCGTCGCCCGGAAGACGGTGGACATACAGCTTCCGACCTTTTTCAGCTTTAAATTGCTGACCTGCAATCTCTACTATTACGTACATTGAATCAAATTATGTATTTGAACATACATTCGGAGGGCAAAGATACGTATTTTTATCCGGAAAACAACACCTTCGATCCATTTTTTCGCGTTTCGGCGCCATGGCACGGTTTTCGGGGCGGGGCGGCCGTGAAAACCGAATGTTGAACCAGGCCGCAAAACCGGACTCCGACATGTACAGGATACTGATTGTTTCCGATGATCCCTTCCTGCGGGACATGGTGCGCTTCGCCCTCGACGGACTCGGGGCCGAGATACGCACGCCGGGCGATCGCTCCGAAGCCCTGCGCCTCGCCCGGCGGGTGCTCTTCGATCTGGTGCTCGTGCTCGCCGCCTGCCCCTATGCCGACTGCGAGGCGATGCTGCCCCGCCGGCAGCGGGGCATGCGCCGTCCGCGGATCTTCTTCGTCGCCTGGCAGCACTCCGAGCATGCGGTGCTGAGCGTGCTCGACGGCGGTGTCGATCAGTACATGACCTTTCCTGTGAATCTGCAACGGCTGCGTCTGAAGGTGGCCGAGTGCCTCAATACGTTGAATCCATGATGCATGATCTCGCTCTGCTGTGCTGCGCCGCGGAGGCGGCGCTCGTGGTCGGACTCGTGGCCGCCGCCGCGGTGCTGCGGCTGCGCCGCGGCCGGCGTGCGCAGCGCGATGCGGCGCTCGGGCGCCTCTACCTGCGCATCGTCATGCACGGCCTGCTGACCGGCATGCGGCGTGTTCCCGCATTCCCCCGCATCGGCCGCACCGGTGCCCGCGGCGTGCTGGCCCAGGTGCTGGCGCGGCTCGCCTCCGCGGCCTACGGGCTCGATGCCGGGCTGCTGCGCCGGATCGTCCGCACGGCGGAGCTCGAACCCTACCTGCTGCGCCGGATCCGGCGCAGCGGCGGAGTCCGCCGGGCACGCTACCTGTCGCTGCTGGCCCGTCTGGCGCCCGATGCGGCCGTGGGGGCGGCCGTGGCGCGCTATGCCTCCGACCGCAGCCGCTCGGTGCGGTTCGCCGCCTGCTTGGTGCAGCTGGCCGCCGATCCGTCGCAGGCGCTGCGGCTGCTGGCCTGCTGGCCCGAGCCGCTCACGGCCTACGAGCTGGCCGCCGTCGCCTCCATGCTCCGGCGGGGGATGCTGCCCGTGGCCTACGAACCCCTGCTCGCGTCGCCGCACCGCAACCTGCGCAGCCTCGGGCTCTGCATCGTGCGGCAGTTCGGCATCGAGGAGGCCGAGGAGGCGCTGCTGCGCATCGCGGCTTCGGATGCCGTGCCCGAAATCGGCTGCGAGGCGGTGCGCACGCTCTGCGCGCTGCAACGCCCCCTGTGCCGGAGCGGGGTGCTCCGGCGCCTGCGCTCCATGGGGCGCGCCGAGCGGCGGGCGCTGCTGCGCTGCATGGCCGCGGAGGGGTATGCCTCCGATGCGCTGCCCGAACTCTTCGACCGCGACGAGCGGCTCTGCTACGAGTCGCTCGTGGGCTCCTACAAATGCGAACTGGTATGTCCGTGATCCGTGCTCTTCTGCTGATCCTGGCCGCCGCGGCCGCGGCGGCGGCCTGCGTGCGTGCGGTGCGGATGCTTCGCGACCTGCCGCGGCGGCGCCTGCTGGCCCTCGCGCGCGAGACGTTGTGCGATGCTCCCGGCGGCACGGGCATCTCGGTGCTCTACCGCTGCGACGAGGAGCGCCTGCGGCTACCCTCGCTGCTCGACGTGGGCTATGCCTGCTACGAGGTGGTCGCGGTGCTCGATGCGGCCCGCTGCCCCGAGGTGTTCGCGACGCTCGAAAGCCACTACCGGCTGTTCCGTGCGGCGGTGCCCGCGGCGTGCGACCTGCCCGTGGGGACGCTGCGCGGGCTCTACCGCTCGCGCAAGCGCTGCTTCCGCCGGCTGGTCGTCGTCGATCGTCCGTGCGACACCCCCGCGGCCGACCTGGATGCCGCGGCGGCCGTCGCCTCCTACGAATACCTGCTGCCGGTGCCTGCGGCCTGCCGCCTCGTGCCGGGCGCCGTGGAGCGGCTGGTCGCCGAGCTGAGCCTGCGTTCCCACTGCCATACGGTGCTGATCCGCTCGGTGGCGGGCGTGCCGGCCATGCTGCTGAGCCGCGATGCGGTGATCGTGGCGGGCGGCTTCGCCCGCAAGCCCTGGCGTCACGTGCCGCGCCGCTGCCGCGCGACGCTCTATGCGCCCCTCTTCCGTCCTGCGGTGCGGGTGCGGCGTCGCGGCCTGCGGCGCGGGGCGGCCGTCGTGCTCGCGCTGTCGGTCGCGGCGGCGGCATGTGCGGGGTGGTGGGTTGTGTGCGCCGTGCTGCTGGCGGTGGCGGCCGCATGGTGCGCCGCACTGCTGGGCGCCGCGGCGAGCGCTGCGGAGGGAGGTCCCGCGGTGCGCTCCCGTTTTCGTGTGAAAAATTTCACAGTCTCGTGAATTGTCGCTATCTTTACCATGAAATCCGTAACACGAATGCCGGTCATGACCGAGGACGAACTGAGAATGCATCTGCTGCCCGAGCTCTTCAATGCCGCCGTCAGGGCGGGGGCGGCCATCATGGAGGTATACAGACACAGCGACGACTATGCCGTCGGATACCGCGACGACCGCACGCCCGTGACGGCGGCCGACCGTGCGGCGCACCGCGCGATCAAGGAGGCGCTGGGCCGCACGCGCATCCCCATCCTGTCGGAGGAGGGGCGTGCGATGCGCTGCGAGGAGCGCTGCAACTGGGAGCTTTTCTGGCTGGTCGATCCGCTCGACGGCACGTTGGAGTTCCTGAAGGGGAACAACGAATTCACGGTCAATATCGCCCTCATGGAGAACAACCGCTGCCGCGGTGCGGCGATCTATGTGCCCTATTTCGGCCGGATGTATTATGCGGGCCGCGGCGAGGGCGCCTGGGTGTGCGAGGGGATCGCGCCCGACGCCTCGGCGGACTACACCTACGGGCGGATCGTGGCGGCGGGCCGCCGCCTGCCGTCGCAGACGAAAGCGCGCGACGTGCTGCGCGTGGCCGTGTCGCGTTCGCACCGCACGCCCGAGACCGATGCGCACATCGAGGCGCTGCGGCGGCGTGTCGGCGCCGTGGAGGTGGTCGAGCAGGGCAGCTCCTACAAGTTCTGCATGCTGGCCGAGGGCGTCGCGGACTACTATGTCCGCACGTCGGATACCTGCGAGTGGGATACGGCCGCCGGGGAGCTCATCCTCGCCGAGGCGGGCGGAAGCACGCGGTCGCTGGCCGACGGTGAGGCGCTCCGCTACAACAAGAAGGACCTGCGGAATCCCTGGTTCGTGTGCCGGAGCCGCGACTGCGGGGTGTGATCCTCGGAGTCTACTCCTTGCGGTCGTGGTCGATGTCGCAGCCGGCGCAGTTGCCCGAGCAGCCGTCGGCGCGGCAGTCGCCGCCCGCCAGGTCGTCGCGCGACTCCTGCACGGCGCAGCGGATGCCGAGGCGCTGCATGTCCTTGTTGGTCGATATTTCCGAGTCGATGTGGTGGCCCTTGAAGATGAGCGTCAGCGACAGACCGATGACGAAGAATCCTACGCAGAGGATCGAGACGAGTACGATGATAATCCAGGCAGGCATGGCGTAATCCGGCTAAATTGAAATTCGGTGGAAAAAAACCGCGATTTTGGTTTTTTCGGCAACAAATATATATATTTGTGTGGTATTATGCAAAAATCCGGCCGCGGCCCGTCCGCGCTTCGGGCGGCATGCCGCCGGGGCGTGTGCGGTGCGGTGTGCGGACCGTGCGGCGGCCCGGGAGGGTGCGGCGCGATCGGTGTGCATGCGTGCGGGCTCGGCACTCTCTTTGTTTGCGCTGATGCGCGGCGGCGGGAGGTCCGAGCGGTGCGGTGCGTGCCGGGCGCCGGCGCCCTCTGTGCGCCTCGCGGGCGGAGGCATATGTTTTTTTAGGAGACAGAACGAATGAAGATCATCATAGCGGGTGCGGGCGAGATGGGCAGCCATCTGGCCAAGATGCTCAGCGGCAACGGCCACGACATCACCGTCATCGACAGCGACCAGAAACTGCTGGCCGACGTGGGCAACCTGGCCGACGTCATCACCGTCGAGGGCGACTCGACGACGTTCGCCGTGCTGCGGCGCGCCTCGGTGCGCAAGTGCGACCTCTTCATCGCCGTGAACCACGAGGAGAACGACAACGTGGTCGCGGCGATGCTGGCCAAGCAGCTCGGGGCACGCAAGTCGATCGCGCGCATCGACAACAACGAGTACCTCGAACCCAACAACAAGGAGATGTTCATCGAGATGGGCATCGACTACTTGTTCTATCCGGAGAAGGTGGCCGCCAGCGAGGTGATCAACCTGCTGGGCCATACCTCCACCACGGAGTACGTCGATTTCTCCAGCGGCAAGCTGTCGCTGGTGGTCTTCCGCCTCGAACCGGCCTCGCCGCTCGTGGGGCAGCCGCTTGCGGGCTTCGGCGACGGGGAGGCTCCGCTGAGCTACCGCACGGTGGCCATCTCGCGCGACGGCCGCACGATCATCCCCCGCCGCGGCGAGCTCTTCGCCGAGGGCGACATGATCTACGTCATCGCGCGCCAGGACGCCGTGCGCGAGGTGATGGACCTGTCGGGCCGCTCGAACATCCGGATCAAGAACCTGATGATCCTGGGCGGTTCGCGCATCGCCATACGCATCGCCACCGAGTTGCAGGACGAGCTGAACATCAAGCTGGTGGACTACAATGCCGACAAGGCCTACCGCCTGGCCGAGATGCTCGACAAGACGCTCATCATCAACGAGGACGGCCGCAATACGGAGGCCATGCTCGAAGAGGGGCTGGCCAACATGGACGCCTTCGTGGCCGTCACGGGCCGCAGCGAGACCAACATCCTGGCTGCGATGCTGGCCAAGCGCATGGGCGTGAAGAAGGTGATCGCCGAGGTCGAGAACCTCAACTACATCAACCTGGCCGAGTCGATCGGCATCGACACGATCATCAACAAGAAGCTCATCACGGCGTCGAACATCTTCCGCTTCACGATGTCCACCGACGTGCAGGCCATCAAGTGCCTCACGGGGTGCGACGCCGAGGTGCTGGAGTTCATCGTGAAGCCGAACGCCCCGGCCACCAAGTCGCGCATCCGCGACCTGGGCATGCCCGACGACGCCATCATCGGCGGCATCGTGCGCGGCGACAAGGTCTTCATCGCCACGGACAACATGACCATCGCGCCCTACGACCGCGTGGTGGTCTTCTCGATGCCCGAGTCGGTGGCGCGAGTGGGGCTCTTCTTCAATTAGGGGGCGTGCCCTGCGGTCCGCGCCGCGGGGCGAACGAAACGAAACAGAAACATGTCGCTCAAAAGCAAGATACTCAGATCCTATTTCGCACGGCGCGAAGCGGCCATCGACCGCTTCCGCCGCCATCCGCACCGGGTGCAGGAGCAGATGCTGCGCGAGCGGCTCCGCAGGGGGCGCGCCACGGCATTCGGGCGGCAGTACGGCCTCGACGGCGTGCGCACGGCCGAGCAGTTCCGGGCCGCGGTGCCGGTATTCGACTACGACGCCTACCGTCCGTTCCGCGAGCGGATGCTCGCCGGCGAGCGCAACGTGGCGGCTCCGGGGCGCGTGACGCTCTTCGCCAAGTCGTCGGGCACGACCTCGGACCGCTCCAAGTACATTCCCGTGACGCGCGAGTCGCTGTGGGGCTGCCACACGCGCGGCATGCGCGACGTGGCGGCGCTCTTCGCCGCCGCGCATCCCGGGAGCCGCGTGTTCGAGGGCAAGACCCTCACGCTCGGCGGCACGTGCCGCCGCGAGGGGTCCGTGCTGGCGGGCGACCTGTCGGCGATCCTGATCCACGAGACGACTTTCTGGAGCGGCTGGTTCCGGGCGCCGCGCACGCAGACGGCCCTCCTGGCCGACTTCGACGCCAAGTGCGAGCGCATCTGCCGCGAATGCGCCGGCGAGCGGATCACGGCATTCGCCGGCGTGCCCTCGTGGAACCTGGCGCTCATGCGCCGCGTGCTGGAATACACGGGGTGCAGCAACCTGCTGGAGGTGTGGCCCGAGTTGTCGCTCTTCGTGCACGGAGGCGTGGAGTTCGCACCCTACCGCCGGTCGTTCGAGGGGCTGCTGCCCTCGGAATCCATGCACTACATGGAGACCTACAACGCCTCGGAGGGCTTCTTCGCCATCGCCGACGACCCGGCGCGCGACGACATGCTGCTGCTGCTCGACTACGGCACCTACTACGAGTTCCGCGCCGACGACCGCACCGTGGTGCCCCTTGAGGGGGTGGTGGCGGGCGGAGTTTACGCCCTGCTGGTCACCTCGTCCAACGGGCTGTGGCGCTACGAGATCGGCGACCGCGTGGAGTTCACCTCGACCGACCCCTACCGCATCCGGTTCGCGGGGCGCACGCGGCAGTACATCAACGTCTTCGGCGAGGAGGTGATCGTGAACAACACCGATGCGGCCCTGGCGCGCGCCTGTGCGCGCACGGGGGCGGCGGTGAGCGAATATACGGTGGCGCCGCTCTACATGAGCCTCGACCGCCGCGGGGCGCACGAGTGGGTCGTGGAGTTCGACCGGCGTCCCGCCGACACGGCGCGCTTCGCCGCGGAGCTCGATGCGGCGCTTCGCGCCGAGAATTCGGACTACGACGCCAAACGCTCGACCACGCTCGACGCCCTGCGTCTGACGGTCGTGCCGTCCGGCACCTTCCTCGCCTGGCTGCGTCGGCGCGGGAAAAACAAGGTGCCCCGCCTTGCGAACGACCGGGTCGTGGCCGAGCAGATCGCGGCGGCGGGCGGCGTGGCCGATGCCGCGCAGGCGGGGGCCGAAGCATGCCTCGCGCACTGATCCGGAGCGCCGTGGGGGACGTGCGCCCTGTCCGCACCGGAGGAGGCGTGCGGCGATGCCGCGGCGGCGCGGCACAACTGAAACGATAATGAATAAACCCATGCGGTCATGTATATAGCAATAGCAGGAAATATCGGCAGCGGCAAGACGACGCTCACGGAGATCCTCACCCGACGCTACGGCGCGAAGGCCTACCTGGAGGATACGGACAACCCCTACATCGGCGATTTCTACGAGGATATGAATCGCTGGTCGTTCAATTTGCAGATTTCGTTCCTCGGCAGCCGGATACGGCAGACGATGGACATGTTGTCGGAGAATGCGGAGGTCATCTTCCAGGACCGCACCGTGTACGAGGATGCGCACATCTTCGCCGACAACCTCCACCGCATGGGGCTCATGTCGTCGCGCGACTTCGGCACCTACATGAAGATCTTCAACCTGGTGACCAACCTCATTCCAAAGCCCGACCTGCTGATCTACCTCAAGGCGGGCGTGCCCACGCTCACGGCCCAGATCCGTCGCCGCGGCCGAGCCTACGAAATGAACATCGACGAGGCCTACCTCAGCCGGCTCAACGAGAAGTACGAACACTGGATCAACGACTTGTACGACGGCGAAGTCTTCGTCATCGACAAGGACCGCGAGGACTTCGTGTCCGACCCCGCGGTACTGGAGAAACTCTGCGCCCGGCTCGACGCCCTGCGCCAAAACGAGGTGCGATGAGCATGCGTCCGCTACCCGAAGCATTCGTCGCGCGCATCGCCGCGCAGCTCGGCGCCGAGGAGGGCCGGGCCCTCTGCGCGGCGCTCGACGGCGTGCCGCCCGTGTCGGTGCGGCTCCACCCCGTGAAGGGGGCGGCGGGAACCCTTGCGGCGCTCGCCGCGGCCGCGGCGCCGGAGGGCGGAGCGGAAGGGCGTGCCGGTTGCGGCCCGGAGGCATCGCCGCTGAAGGAGCGCGCGTGTGCGGAGGCTGTGGCCGGACCGCATGCGTGCGGCTCGGCGGGGCGGGCGTTGCCCGGAGCGCAGCGGGTGCCCTGGAGCGCCGGGGGCTACTATCTGTCCGTGCGGCCGCAGTTCACGCTCGACCCCGACTTCCATGCCGGCGCCTACTACGTGCAGGAGGCCGGTTCGCAGTTCGTGGGGCACCTGCTCGCGGGCGCGGAGCTCGCGGGGCGCCGCCTGCTCGACCTGTGCGCCGCGCCGGGCGGCAAGACCACGATCTATGCGTCGCTGGTGGGCGGCGACGGCCTGGTCGTAGCGAACGAGATCGACCGCCGCCGTGCGCAGGTGCTGGCCGACAACGTGCGCAAATGGGGCACGGGCAATGTGGCCGTCACGACGTGCGAGCCGCAGCGCCTGGGCGACTTCGAGGCGTGGTTCGACGTCGTGGCCGCGGATGCCCCCTGCTCGGGCGAGGGGATGTTCCGCAAGGACGACGAGGCCCGTGACGCCTGGAGCGAGGGCGGCGTGCGCATGTGCGCCGCGCGCCAGGCCGAAATTCTGGCCGAAGCCTGGCGGGCGCTCCGCCCGGGCGGCCTGCTGCTGTACAGTACCTGCACTTTCAACCGCACCGAGGACGAGGAGGTGCTGGAGGCGTTCGCCGAGGCCGCGGGTGCCGATGCGGTCGAGACGGCGGAGGTGCCCGTCGATCCCGCGTGGGGCATCGTCTGCGGCCGTGCGGGGGTGTTCCGCACCTACCGCTTCTTTCCGCACCGTGCGCGCGGCGAGGGTTTCTTCGCCGCCGTGGCCCGCAAGTCGCCCGATGCCGGGGGACGTCCCCGCCGGCCCAGGAGCCGCCGCGAGGTGCTCACCGCCCCCACGCGCGACGAGGTGCGCGAGTTGTCGCGCTGGCTGCACGATGCGGAGCGCATGCGCTTTTTCCGTGCGGGCGACCGTTTCTATGCCTGCGCCGCGGCGCAGGAGGAGGCGCTGCATGCCCTTGCGGGCGCGCTTCCGGTGATCTGCTCGGGCGTGGAGATGGGTCAGATATTCAAGGGTACGCTCAGACCCGCGCATGCCCTGGCGCTCAGCACGTCCCTCGACCGCGGGGCCGTGGCGACGGCGGAGCTCGCGCACGACGAGGCGCTGGACTACCTGCGGCGTCGCGACGTGGCGGTGCACCGCTTTGCCGAGGGCATGAACCTCGTGTGCTGCGGCGGCCGGCCCCTCGGCTGGGCCAAACGCATCGGCAGCCGGGTGAACAACCTCTACCCCGAATCGCTCAGAATATGGATGAACGTTTCTGATAAGCCGAGCGCAGAGCCGAACGCAGTCCGGGTTATGCCGAAGCGAGAAAACGACGGCCAAAAAGCCAACTGAATCTTATGTCCGGAAAGATCTACTACACGATGGGCGAGGTCGCCGAGATGTTCGACGTGCGGCCCTCGCTGCTCCGCCACTGGGAGCGGGAGTTCGACGTGCTCCGGCCGAAGCGCAACAACAAGGGCAATCGCCTCTACAGGCCCGAGGACATCGGGCACCTCAAACAGATCTACCACCTGGTCAAGGAGCAGGGCATGACACTCGACGGGGCGAAGCGTGCCTTGCGGCGCCGGCGCGGGCTTCCCGAGGCCGACCGCGATGCCGAGCTGCTCGAACGGCTGCTGCGGGTGCGCACGATGCTGGCCGAGGTGCGCGAGGAGCTGAAGCTGGGCGACGGCGACCCCGCGGAGGAGTCCGAGCCGTCGGAGGAGGCCTGCGGCGGTGCGGAGATGCCGCGGCTCTTTCCGGACGGCGGGGCGCAGGCTGCGCCCGTGCGCCGGGGGCGCGACCGGGCCGTGGTGAAATACTTCGACGACGAGGCGGATGCGACGGATGCGGCGGCCGGCGAGTCGCCGGAGGGGAGTGCGCCGGAGCGGCGGACGCGGCAGCGCCGCCGGGGCGACGAGTGCGCTCCGCGCGAGCTGTTCGCCTTTTACGAGCAGTCGCTCTTCTGACCGGCGGAGCGACGGTGCATATTATAAATAGGTAGGGTGCCGGCAGGCGCGAAGCGCCGGGCATGCCGCCGTGAAACACATAATCCCATATTCGAGTATCGAACGATGAAGATCAAGGAGATAACCGATACGATCGAGCGTTTTGCGCCGCTGACGCTCCAGGAGTCCTATGACAATGCGGGGCTGATCGTGGGGCGGCCCGAAGACGAGGTGGAGGCGGCGCTCGTGGCCGTGGATGTGACCGACGAGGTGCTCGACGAGGCCGAACGCACCGGCTGCGGGCTCGTCATCACGCACCATCCGTTGGTGTTCCATGCGCTCAAGCGCTTCAATTCGAACGGCTGCGTGCAGCGGTGCGTGGAGCGTGCGATCCGCCGCGGCATCGCGCTCTATGCGTGCCACACCAACCTCGACAGTGCGCCGGGCGGCATGAGCTGGCGCCTGGCGGCCATGCTGGGTGTCGGGGGGCTGCGGGTGTTGCAGCCCGCGGCGGGCGCCGTGCCGGGCGCGGGGTTCGGCGTGGTGGGCGAACTGCCCGAGGCGATGGATACGGACGCATTCCTGCGCCGTACGATGGAGCGCACGGGGGCGCAGGTCGTGCGCCACAGCGCGTTCGCCGCCGAACGGGTGCGCCGCGTGGCGGTCTGCACGGGGGCCGGCGCGTCGCTCGCCGGGGAGGCGTGCCGCGCGGGTGCCGACATCTATGTCACGTCGGATCTGAAGTATAACGATTTCATGACGCCCGACGGTGCCCTGACGATCGCCGACGTGGGCCATTTCGAGAGCGAATATTGCGCAATCGACATTTTATTTGACATTTTGTCGGAAAATTTACGTACCTTTGCGGTTCGCAGGAGTGAATCCTCCCGCAATCCGGTACATTATATGGTTTCAGTCTAAACATTTAAGACGATATATGGCAACCCAGAAAAAAACAGCCGAGGTTGATTATTCGATGCAGGAGAAGATTCTGGCGCTCTACGAACTTCAGAAGATCGACAGCCGGATCGACGAGATCAACAAGGTAAAAGGTGAACTGCCGCTCGAGGTGCAGGACCTCGAGGATGAACTTGCCGGGCTGAAGACCCGCGTGGAGAACATCAACGCCGAGGTCGAGGAGCTGAATGCCCTCACCAAGCAGCGCAAACGCGAGGTGGACCAGGCGAAAATCCAGATTGCGAACTACAAGGAGCAGCAGAACAACGTGCGGAACAACCGCGAGTTCGATGCCATCAATAAGGAGATAGAGTACCAGGAACTCGAAATCGAGCTGGCCGAGAAACGCCTGAAGGAGTATGCCGCGGGCGTCAAGGGCAAGAAGGCGCTGCTCGAAGAGGCCGATGCGGCCATGAAGGAGCGCGAGGCGGACCTCGTGGCCAAGCGTGCGGAGCTGGAGGGCATCGAGGCCGAAACCCAGCCCCGCGTGGAGGAGTGCACGGTGCAGGCCGAGCGCGCCAAGGAGCGCATCGACGAACGTCTGCTGGCCGCCTACGACCGCATCCGCCGCAACGTGCGCAACGGACTGGCCGTGGTGACCGTGAAGCGCGATGCCTGCGGCGGCTGCTTCAACCGCATCCCGCCCCAGCGCCAGGCCGACATTCGTCAGGGCAAGAAGATCATCATCTGCGAATACTGCGGCCGCATCCTCGTGGCCGATCCCGAGCAGGAGTAGCCCGGGCCGTCGCGGCGGGGGCGTTGCGTCGCCGTCTCGCCGGGCATCCGGAGGCGGGTGCGGTGCGGCCGGACGCACGCGGCTTTTGCGGCCTGCACCGGTGCGTGCGGGTTTTGGATCGCACGGTTTGTGCGGGTTTGTGCGGCCTGCATGTTTTGCATGTTTTGCATGTTTTGCATGTTTTGCACGGCGGCGGTCTGAGTTCCGGGGCGGTGAGCCTGCCCGAACGATCCGCCCGGACATTCGAGGCGCAGCGGTTTTTCAGACAGGCCGGACGAAGGTGCGGCGGATGCGGGGCTGGTGCCCCGCGTGCATGCGGGTGAAAACCCCTTTTGGGCGGCAGGGCTGCGTATAGGGGCAGAAGTTGCCGGAGTTCGGCGCAATAGCGAATATGGAGGGCGGCGACGCCCGGGAAAAGAAGAACGGGAACCGTGAGGTTCCCGTTCTTTCGTTTTCGTGCCGGAGGGGGCGCTGTCATGAAAAAGAGCGACGGCATGGTGCCCTCTGGTTTCCGAAGAGGCACTGGCGGCGCTACGATTCGTTTTTCAATCCATAGCGCCTGTCGTCGTGGGTTTCGGCGCCTGCCCGGTGGCAGGCGGATGCGGTGCGGCCGGCGCCGACCGGTCAATTGGCTGTAATGAGGCAGGAAAAAGCAAATAAATACAATAAAATATTAGGAATTGTGGAGCTATTGTATTATATTGCCAATGTATCCGTCAGGATTGCAGTCCCAAGGCTATTAACCTTAAATTTAACGTATTATGAAAAAATTACAGTTAAAGAGAGACGTCGTCGCAACATTGGAGAAAGCCTCCATGCAAAACGTCAAGGGAGGTATCACCGTGAGCGATAACAGTATTTGTGTGTCCGTTGCCGCCAATAAGACGTGCCATCAGTCGGAGAATTCACCGGAGGGAGTGTGTATCGGCAATACGGTCAATTCATGTACCCAAACACATGGAGATTTATGCAAGACTATGGTATGCCAGACCAACGAGGCGATTTATTGCGAGATCGGGCGTATTACCGATTGCTGCATCCATTGATGAACGGATGACCGGGGATGTTGAATGCTTGGTCTCCGTATATTGGCAGCGCCCGTTAGCCGGTCGGCCGGCGGGCTCTTAAGGACGAGCGTCCGGTCTGCATGTCGCAGACCGGACGCTCTGTATCCGTGATTCCGGCGCGGTTCGAACCCAAGACCCACAGCTTAGAAGGCTGTTGCTCTATCCAACTGAGCTACGGAACCGTTTCCTTTGCGGAATTCCGGACAAAGGTAGTGAAAAAAATAGAAATCCCAACCCCTGCGGACGAATTGTTTCATGCGGGCGTCCGTTCCGCCGCACCGGACAGCGGCCGCCCTGCCGTATGCCGGCCGCCTCGCGCGGTGGGGAGGCTGCGGCGGGGCGAGCGAAAAAAACCGGCCGGCCGGTTGGTTTTCGGATAATTTTGTGTATCTTTGCACGCTTTCAATACCCGAAAAGGGAGCGCATTTACAAATTACTTAACTAAATTTTATAGCAAATGGCTGTTAAAATTCGTCTGGCACGTCATGGTAAGAAAGGTTTCGCTTTCTATCATATCGTTGCCGCAGATAGCAGAGCGCCACGTGATGGTAAATTCATCGAGAAGTTGGGCACCTACAATCCCAACACGAA
>VSOO01000190.1 GCA_009774895.1 Alistipes sp.
CGCGACAAAGATAATAAAAGGTTCGTGAAATGAAGACAAAAAGGCGGGATTCTCTCCCGCCTTTCCGTCGTTATGCGCAATTTGCCGGCCCTATCTTCCCTCTGCGAAGTACTTGTAGAAGTAGGGGATCGTCTCCATGCCCTTGTAGAACTGGTCGAGCCCGTAACTCTCGTTGGGCGAATGGATCGCATCCTCGGCCAGGCCGAAACCGATGAGCAGCGACTTGATGCCCAGAATCGACTCGAAGCCGCTGATGATCGGAATCGAACCGCCCGAATAGAAGGGCAGGGGCTTCTTGCCGAAGGTCGCCTGCACGGCCTTTTCGGCCGCCTTGTATGCCGGCATGTCGGTCGGCGCCACGTAAGGCATGCCGCAGTGGAGCGATTTCACCGTGACCTTCACGCTCTTGGGCGCCACGGCACGGAAGTGCTTCTCGAACAGCTTGCTGATCTTGCGGTAATCCTGATTCGGCACCAGACGCATCGAAATCTTGGCCGACGCCTTCGAGGGGATCACGGTCTTCGTGCCCTCGCCGATGTAGCCGCCCCAGATGCCGTTCACGTCGAGCGACGGACGGATGCCCGTGCGCTCGATCGTCGTGAAGCCCGCTTCGCCCTCGACGTCGCCCACCGACAGCGAACGCTTGAATTCGCCCAGGCTGAAAGGCGCCTTGTTGAACGCCTTGCGCTCGGCGGGAGTCAGCTCGCGCACGTCGTCGTAGAACCCGGGGATCGTCACGTGGCCGTTCTCGTCGATCAGCCCCGCCACGAGGCGCGCCAGCACGTTGGCCGGATTGGCCACCGCACCGCCGAAGAGTCCCGAGTGCAGGTCCTTGTCAGGTCCCGTAACCTCGACCTCCATGTAGGCCAGGCCGCGCAGGCCGCACGTGATCGAGGGAGTCTGCATCGAGATCATCGAGGTGTCGGACACCAGGATGATGTCGGCCTTGAGCATCCGCTTGTGCTTGCGGCAGAAGTCGTAGAGGCTCGACGACCCGATCTCCTCCTCGCCTTCGAGCATGAACTTCACGTTGCAGGGCAGCGATCCGGTGGCGCACATCGCCTCGAACGCCGCCACATGCATGAAGAGCTGCCCCTTGTCGTCGTCGGCGCCGCGGCCCCAGATGCGGCCGTCGGCCACCACGGGCTCGAAAGGCTCGGTGCGCCACTCCTCGCGCGGATCGACGGGCATGACGTCATAGTGACCGTATACGAGCACCGTGCGTGCCTTCGGATCGACGATCTTCTCGGCATATACCACCGGATTGCCCTCCGTGGGCATCACTTCCGCACGGTCGGCTCCCGCCTTCACGAGGCGTGCGGCCAGATGTTCGGCGCAGCGCACCATGTCGGGCTTGTGCTCCGACTGTGCGCTGATCGAGGGGATGCGCAACACTTCGAACAGGTCGTTCAGAAAGCGCTCTCTGTTCTGCGCGATGTAATTCGTTACTTTTTCCATATAAAGAATTGGTTATTTGTCGTTTTTCCATATCGGCAACGCCCGAATCTTTCGACCGGACTGCACCCGGCTTACCGAAAGCGCTTGCTTCGCCGACGTTTTCTCGCCTCGGCAACGCCCGAACTTCGTTCGGCGCTGCGCTCGGCTTACCAAAAACGTTTATTTCTTCCAATTTGTTGTTCTCCGGCCCGCATATGCGGCCCCGCCGCCGCGTTCCGCTTCGAACCGCACGGCTGAAGCACAGGCAGCCGACTCCCGCCGGCGGTCGCGGAGCACGTCCATGCGGCATCCGGCTGCGTCACAGGCCGCAGATCGCCCCGATCTCACTCATGAAACGGCGGGCGAGGGCCTCGGCCTCCTCCATCGTGTGCGCCTCGGTGTAGACGCGGATGATCGGCTCGGTATTCGACTTGCGCAGGTGCACCCAGTTCTCAGGGAAGTCGATCTTCACGCCGTCCGTCGTATCCACGCGCTCCCCGGCATAGCGGGCCGCGATCTCGCGCAGCACCTTGTCCGTGTCGATGGCGGGTGTCAGCGCGATCTTGTTCTTCGAGGCGAAATAGGCGGGGTAGGTGCGCCGCAACTCGGTCATCGTGCCGCCGCGGCGGGCCAGATGCGACAGGAAGAGCGCCACGCCCACCAGCGCGTCGCGGCCGTAGTGCAGCTCGGGATAGATCACGCCGCCGTTGCCCTCGCCGCCGATCACGGCGCCGGTCTCCTTCATCTTCGCCACCACGTTCACCTCGCCCACGGCCGCCGCGGCATACGCGCGCCCGTAGCGCTGCGTGACGTCGCGCAGCGCACGCGACGAACTGAGGTTCGACACCGTATCGCCGGGCGTACGCGACAGCACGTAGTCCGCCACGGCCACCAGCGTATACTCCTCGACGAACATCGAGCCGTCCTCGCTCACCAGCGCCAGCCGGTCCACGTCGGGATCGACCACCACGCCCAGGTCGGCCTTCTCACGCACGATGGCCTCGGCGATCTGCGTGAGGTTCTCCGGCAGCGGTTCGGGGTTGTGGGCGAACTCGCCCGTGGGCTCGCAGTTGAGCTCCACGACCTCGCAGCCCAGCGCGCGCAGCAGCTGCGGGATCACCGTGCCGCCGACCGAATTGACGGCATCGACCACCACGCGGAACCTGCGGCGGCGCACCGCCTCGGCATCGACCAGCGGGAG
>VSOO01000191.1:0-2059 GCA_009774895.1 Alistipes sp.
CCCGTATGGGCTGCCGTCGGTCCGGCCGCGGTGCCGGATTGCGGGTGCGGCGGTTGTGCGGGTTGCCGATCGGTACGTATAAATACCTATTTTGGGCAAATAGGGAGGCGATGTCAGGTACCTTCGGCCGGATTTTTTTAATTTTGCACATTAATATAATACATTTCCGATGGTCGATTTTCAGAAGGTCCCTTCGCCCTGCTACGTGCTGGACGAACAGTTGCTCGACGCCAATCTGGCGAAGATCGACGAGGTGCGCCGCCGGACGGGCGCCGAAATCATCGTGGCGCTCAAGGCATGCGCCATGTGGCGTATTTTCCCCGAACTGGCCCGTCACTCCGACGGAGCCACGGCCAGCTCGGCCGCCGAGGCGCGCCTCGTGTTCGAGGAGTACGGACGTCCGGCCCACACCTACGCTCCGGTCTATACCGACCGCGATTTCGGGGAGATCATGCGGTGCAGCGACCACATCACTTTCAATTCGGTGGCGCAGTACGAGCGCTTCGGCGCGCGGGCCCGCGCGCCGGGCATATCGTGCGGACTGAGGATCAATCCGCAGTATTCGCCCGTGGAAACCGACCTCTATAATCCTTGTGTGGCGGGTTCGCGCCTCGGCGTGACGGCGGCGGAGCTCGGCGAGCTGCCCGAGGGAATCGAGGGGCTGCACTTCCACGTACTCTGCGAGTCGCGCCCCGAGCATCTGCGCCGGGCGCTCGAAGCGGTCGAGACGCATTTCGGCCGCTGGCTCGACCGCATCGCCTGGCTCAACATGGGCGGCGGCCACCTGATGACCCATGCCGAATACGACCGCGAGGAGCTGATCGACCTGCTGAACGGGTTCCGCGCCCGCCATCCCCGCCTGCGGCTCATCCTTGAGCCGGGCAGCGCCTTCACCTGGCGCACGGGGTACCTCGTATCGACCGTGGAGGACGTGGTGGTGAACTGCGGCGTGCGCACGGCGATGCTCGACGTGTCGTTCGCCTGCCACATGCCCGACTGCCTCGAAATGCCCTACAAACCCGCCATCGTCGGGGCGCACGACCCCGCGGAGGGCGAGCCCCGCTGGCGCATGGGCGGCAACAGCTGCCTGGCGGGCGACTTCTGCGGCGACTGGGCTTTCGAGCGCGCGCCGCGCCCGGGCGACCGGATCGTGTTCGAGGACATGATCCACTATACGATGGTCAAGACCACGATGTTCAACGGAGTGTCGCATCCCTCCATCGCCGTGGCGCACCGCAACGGCAGCGTGGAGGTGGTGCGCGAATTCGGCTACGAGGACTACCGCAACCGCATGTCATAACCCAAATAAAAGATAATGAAAGAATTCAATCCTACTTCGTACACGCTCGAATGCGTCGCTACGGGTCGCGAGTTCCCTGATGGGGGCTGGACGCTGGCCGACCCCCAGTGCAAGACGCCGTCGCTCGTGCGCACCCGCTACGCCCGCACGCAGATCGAGGTGCGCGGCGATGAATACGGACTCTATAAGTTCTGCGACTGGCTGCCCGTGCGCCGCATGTTGCAGGGGTCGGCGGCACCCGTCACCTACAATAGCAAGGGGCTGGCCGCGCACCTCGGACTCGAAAACCTCTACATTACCTTCAGCGGTTACAATCCGGCCATCGGCGCCGCGATGACCACCTGTTCGTTCAAGGAGACCGAGGCTTACTCGGTCTGCGCCCGTGCGGCGGAGGACGAGCGGCGCGTGCTGGTCGTGGCGTCGGCCGGCAATACGGCCCGCGCCTTCGCCAAGGTCTGCTCCGACAACCGCATTCCGCTGCTTCTGTCGGTGCCCGAGGACAACATCGGCGCCCTGTGGTTCGAGGAGCCGCTCGATCCCTGCGTGAAGCTGATCTGCTGCGAGAAGGGCGGCGACTACTTCGATGCCATCCACCTGGGCGACATGGTGCTCAAGAGCGACCGGTTCTACGCCGAGGGCGGTGCGAAGAACGTCGCGCGCCGCGACGGCATGGCCACGACGGTCCTCTCGGCCGTGACCGCCATCGGCCGCATCCCCGACTACTATTTCCAGGCGGTCGGCAGCGGCACGGGCGCCATT
>VSOO01000191.1:2069-2624 GCA_009774895.1 Alistipes sp.
GGGTTCGCACCTGATGAAACTCATCGTGTCGCAGAATGCGCCCTTCGTGCCGATGTACGACGCCTGGCGTGCGGATTCGCGCGTGATGCTGCCCTACGACGACGACAAGGCGCGTCGCGACGCCGAGATCATCGACGCCAAGGTGCTCTCGAACCGCCGTCCGCCCTACGGCATCGCGGGCGGTCTGTACGATGCGCTCAAGGCCACGGGCGGTGACGTGATGGTGGCTACGAACCCCCAGGCGCGGCGTGCGCGTGCGCTGTTCCGCGAGCTGGAGGGCGTGGACATCTACTCCGCGGCGGGCGTGGCCACGGCTTCGCTCATCAAGTGCGTGGAGTCGGGCCGTATCGCCAAGGACGCCGTGGTGATGCTCAACATCACCGGCGGCGGCGAGGAGCTCTTCCAGGCGGGCCGTCGGATGTGGTATCTGAAGCCCTCCCGCGTGTTCCCCCTCGCGGCCGAGCCCGTTGCCGTCGCCGAGGCGGTCGAAGCGCTTTTCGCATAAAAAGTTGCGTGTATCGCAGAAACGGTTTATCTTTGCCCGCGGTTCGAAAA
>VSOO01000192.1 GCA_009774895.1 Alistipes sp.
AGATAACCATTAAAACCGAAACTGAAACAATGAGAACACCTATTTCCTACTACGGGGGCAAGCAAACCATGCTGAATTTTTTTTTTAATGTTATGGCGAGAACCGTGATCTACACCGAGGCGTTCTGCGGCGGGGCGGCCGTCCTGTTCGCCAAACGTCCGGCCGAGGCCGAGGTCATCAACGACATCAACATGGAGCTGACGAACTTCTACTGGTGCGCTCAGGTCTACTATTCCGACCTCAAACGCGAGATCGACAAGACGCTGCACAGCCGCGACGTGCACGCACACGCCCGGCACATCAACACCTACCCGCAGTTCTTCACGCCGGTCCAGCGGGCGTGGGCCGTGTGGGCATTGTGCAAAATGTCGTTCGCGTCGATGATGGACGGAACGTTCGGCTACGATTTCGGCGGCATGATGCCGAAGAAACTGCGCAATGCCAAAGACGAGTTCACGGAAAGCCTGTGTGCACGCCTCGAGCACGTAACGCTGGAGAACCGCAATGCGCTCGATGTGATCGCCTGTTACGATGCCTCCGACGCCTTCCATTTCGTCGATCCGCCCTACGTGAACTCCGACTGCGGCCACTACGAGGATACGTTCAACGAGCGGAACATGGAGCAGCTCCTGCAACTGCTCGAAACGGTCAAGGGGAAGTTCATGCTCACAATGTTCCCGTTTAATCTGATCGAACGGTATGCACAGAAAAACGACTGGATCATCCACCGGGTTGAACGCACGATCAGCGCCTCCAAAGCCAGCCGCCGCCGGCAGGAGGAATGGATGGTATGCAACTACGAAGAGAAAGCGCAGGCATCCTTATTCGGCGGGGGAGAATATTTACGCGAGTAAGGTGGATTCGTCCTAATGCAAAACACCGTTCGAATGGCAGTCGCCTGCCGCTCGAACGGTGTTTTTTCTGATTCACTTTACATATCTTCTGCGATATGTAAACGAAAAGCCTATTTGCTTTACATTCGACGCGTGTGCGAAATTTTCGTCGCTTTTCGTTTTGGGCTACTTCTGCTCTCCAAAAGTCGCGTCTGGTTTTGAACTTCGTCCCATTTGGTTTTGCCGATTATAGCCCGGTCCAAACTCCGCATCCCGGCACGGAACGGAAATGACCGAACGGGCGGGCGGCGAGTCCGACATAGAGCGATCGGAAACAGCTCCGAAAACAATCCGCCCGGCATGCATATGCGTGCCGGGCGGATTGTTTCAATTACTCCCTGACGGGAGCTGCAAGTTACTCCTCAAGCAGAATCTCCAGAATCTTGATCGCTGCCTTCGCGATCGGGGTACCCGGGCCGAAGATGGCGGCGGCACCGTCGCGATAGAGTTCGTCATAGTCCTGTGCGGGGATCACGCCGCCCACGATGACGATGATGTCCTCGCGGCCCAGCTTCTTCAGCTCTTCGATGATCTGCGGCACCAGCGTCAGGTGGCCTGCGGCCAGCGACGACACGCCCACGACGTGCACGTCGTTCTCCACGGCCTGCTTGGCGGCCTCGGCGGGCGTCTGGAACAGCGGACCCATATCCACGTCGAAACCGATGTCGGCATAACCCGTGGCTACGACTTTGGCACCGCGGTCGTGGCCGTCCTGGCCGAGTTTTGCGATCATGATACGGGGCTGACGACCCTCCTTCTTGGCAAAGTCGGCACACATCTGCTTTGCGTGCTCGAAAGATTCATCGTTTTTCACGGCTGAACTGTAAACTCCTGAAATGGAACGGATAACTGCTTTGTAACGACCTACGACCACCTCGCATGCGTCGGAAATCTCGCCCAGCGTGGCGCGCACTTTCGCAGCCTCCACGGCCAGTGCGAGCAGGTTGCCCTGCTTGGTCTTCACGCACTCGGTGATGGCGTCGAGCGCACGTTTCACGGCCGCTTCGTCGCGGTTCGCGCGCAGCTCCTTCAGGCGCTTCACCTGGCTTTCGCGCACGGCGGTGTTGTCCACGGCCAGGATGTCGATCGGCGCCTCCTTCTCCAGACGGTACTCGTTCACGCCGATGATCTTCTGCTCGCCCGAGTCGATGCGGGCCTGCGTGCGGGCCGACGACTCCTCGATGCGCATCTTCGGAATGCCGGTCTCGATGGCCTTGGCCATGCCGCCCAACTTCTCGATCTCCTGGATGTGCTCCCAGGCCTTGTGGGCGATCTCGTTGGTCAGTGTCTCCACATAGTAGGAACCGGCCCACGGATCGACCTCGCGGCATACGTTGGTCTCCTCCTGGATGTAGATCTGCGTGTTGCGGGCGATACGCGCCGAGAAGTCCGTCGGCAGCGCGATGGCCTCGTCCAGTGCGTTGGTGTGCAGCGACTGGGTGTGACCCAGTGCGGCGCCCATGGCCTCGATGGCCGTGCGGGCTACGTTGTTGAACGGATCCTGCTCCGTGAGCGACCAGCCCGAGGTCTGGCAGTGCGTACGCAGCGCCAGCGACTTGGGGTTCTTGGGCTCGAACTGACGCACGATCTTGGCCCACAGCATGCGGGCTGCGCGCATCTTGGCGATCTCCATGAAGTGGTTCATGCCGATGGCCCAGAAGAACGACAGACGCGGTGCGAAGGCGTCGATCGACATGCCGGCGTTGATGCCCGCACGGAGGTACTCCAG
>VSOO01000193.1 GCA_009774895.1 Alistipes sp.
CTACGACCTGACCTACTGCTCGGAGCTGGGCATCGGCATCTACAAGCTCTTTACCGAAGGACGCACGGGATGCATGATCTACGTGGATTCGGAGGGCAACGTGTCGCCGCTCTACCTCCGGGATTTGCAGGACCCCGTGACGGGCAAGATCCCGCCCCGCCTGGTGGACATCCACTCGGACAAGTTCGCTTCGGTAGTGGAAAACATCCTCAATGCCGTAACGCCCGCCGACTACGAGGCGGCCAAAGCCTATGTTCCCGATCCGGAAACTTACGATTTCCACAAGATTCTGAACTGGAACTGATTGCGCCGCAATTCGCAACACGACGCCCGCCCGGAAGCTGCATAGGCAGTTCGGGCGGGCGTCCGTTTCCGAGGCGGGGCGACGGAGCCCGGCGGTCCGGCGGCTCACGGAGTCGGAGCCCGGCCGCGGTCAGAATCCCGGGAACTCGGCCTGGGGGTTCTGCCAAAGGTTGAGGACACGGAGTCCGAGGCGGCGGGCACGGCGCACGGTGTAGTGCGTGCCGCCGGATGAGCCGTCGTACCATGCGACCACAACCGAGGCGCCGTCCGTCAGGCAGTCGTTGCGCCGGGCATAGCAGTCTGGGCGGTAGTCGTCGCGCAGCACGACCGTTTCGTCGGCCGCCTCCAGGATTCGGCGGTAGCGCTCCTGCTCCACCGCGGGAAACCGGCGGTCCTGGCCGGCAAAGGGCACGACACAGACCAGCCGCACCTCGGGATGTGCGGCGCGCAGGGCGAGCACCGCTTCGGCGGCCGCCATGTCGAAACCGAGCGCCATGCCGCACAGAAACCGGCGATAGCCCTCCGCATGCAGGTCGCCGAGCAGCGCAGCGAGCGCCTCCGCCGCCTCACCGCGGTAGGTGCGGTGTCCGGTGAATGCCGCAGTATGGGATCGTTCGCAGGTCATGAAAATGTCTTTTTCCGTTTCGGCTCCTTCGTTGCGCGGAAGCGCGTTGCGGCCCCGCTTGGGCAGTGCGCTTTCGCAGCGGTCTGCCGGGGCAGTGTTATCCGTTTGCTTGTCCGTCCGCAGCGGTCGGTCGCTCTGCGCGAGCTGCCGCTGGGCCGGACCGCACATCCGACGTCCGTTGCGCCGTGGCGTACGCCGCGAAACAAAGATACTCTTTTTTGGCGTGAACTTTGCATCCCCGCACCATGTTCCTTTAAATTTCAAAACGCTATGAAAAACTCAGGTATTTGTTTCGTTTCGTTGTTGGGCGGCATGCTCGTAGGTGCCGCCGTTTCGATGCTGCTCACGCCCCAGTCGGGTCCCGAGCTGCGCAAGGCCATCAAGAATTTCGTCGATAAAGAGGTGGACAAGGCGCGCACCAAGTACAACGAAGTAATCAACGAGGACTAATCCTCACCAGTCGCGACACCGATGGCTGACAAGAAAAGCCAGGGCACGCACCTCGTCGCTGCGTTCGCCGGGTTCGGACTCACCGGACTGACGGCCTGGCTGCTGCTGGTGACGGCACTCGTCGTTTGTCTCGCCGATGTGCTGAATTCTCTGATCTGGTCGTCGCTGATCGTCGGCGGATTTTTTATCGCCGTGGCGGTCGCAATCTACTTCCTCGCCATACGTACCGGCCTGGCACACCTCAGGGAGCGGATCGACACGGTGTACGAAGTAGCGCGTCTGGCACGTGCGGGCTACGACTGGGTGCGGACGAAGTTCTCGATCTTCATGCCCCGCCACCGAAAGTAGACCGTACCTCCGAGGGGAAGCCGCCCCGTATGAATCCGCACATCCCGGAATGGGGTGTGCGGATTCGTTTGTTGCGGGTTCGTGTGCGTTACATCCCGGGGCCGGATGTGCCGCTTTCTGCCTTATAGTTGAACAGGAGCTTCTTGCTGAATGTTTCGCCCTCGGTGTCGGTGAAGATCAGCTCCAGCATATAAACACCCTTTTCGGCCGGACGTTCGACATAGAGCGAATAATTGGAATTACAGATCATGCTCAGATCCTCACGGGTCAGTTCCGAGGGGCGTTTGCGCACTTTCCGATACTGTTCGATTTCAGGATCGTAGTCGTAGTAGACGTAGCGGCTTACACCGGTCAGAGTGATCGTGGCGATGTCGTCGAGCGACGACCCGACCGGATGCTGTTCGTCCCAGTCCCATTGCCGGCAAAACACCTCCACCGATTCGAAGTTTCGGTCGTATACCTCGATACGAGTGCTGTTAAAGGCAGGATCGGTTATGACATAGCGGTCGTAGCCCGTATCTCCGTTGCGTTCGGCAAGTTCGCGATAGCGACCGTCGAGAGAATAGAATAAAATATTGCCCCATTCTGTCTCGAACTGCCAGGAGAAATCAAGGGGGCCGGACATGGACTTTACTGTGGGAGGGTAAAGATTAAGCCCCGTAATCGGATAGTAACAGGAAATATACGATTCCCTGTACTCTTTCGGCAGTTCGTATTCGTCGTCGCCGCATCCCAGGCACGCCGCGAGTCCGATTACGGCGAGCGTAAGGTTAAAAATCCGCTGTTTCAGTTTATGGCGTAACAGCTTTTTCATAAGGCTTGAATTTTATGGAATACGGGGGCCTCGGCGGGCACGGAAAAAGAGGCGCGGCGTATTCCG
>VSOO01000194.1 GCA_009774895.1 Alistipes sp.
TTGCAAGACCATGTGCTTTTTCGAAAGCGTTGAATATGATAATAATTCTGTTCATGTGTTAGTTCGGGCTATGGATGTTCTTTCATCTAAATACAAATATACTATAAATTCCGTCTAATACATGTGTTGTAAAATGAAAAGGAGGTATTGCAGTACCTCCTTTTAACAGAAAAAATGGGATTCTATTTCATCTCTTCTTTATTCTCGTTGTTAAACCTGAATGACAATTGTTCGCACTGCCCGAAGTTGTCTTCGACGTAGATGTCGATGGTCTGCTGATCCGATGATGCAGAGGTGTAGTAAAGGCGGAACACCTCCCTCGTAATCGGATAGCGGGCGTTGGGCAGAAATACCGTTCCGTCGTCCATGCGGAGTTCGCCCTTGCCGTCGGGCTGGAAATAGCGGATGGTGTACCGCGCTTCGTCGTAGCGTCCTGCACGTCGGAGTTCGCACCGTATCTCGGCTGTCTCGCCGCGTGTGATGCGCGTCTGCACGGGCATCGTCTCCAAATGGAACGCATACGCCTGTTTTATGTCCAGATCATCGTCGCAGGCGGTCAGCAGCGTGCCGACCGTCGCGAGTGCGAGCATCAAAAATCCTGTTATCTTCTTCATTTCATTTTCTTTTTATTTGATTTAACATCATTTGCCTATCGGGGTGTCGGGCAGCAGGATCGAATCCCACACGGGCGGCGCGGGGATTTCGATGTCGTACTGCGGACGTTCGATCTGCCGCAGGTCTATTTCTTCGTGCAGCTTGGCGCACCCCATGCACCCCGCCGCTGCGGCCAATACCAGCAGGCCGCATCTGATTCTTCGTTTCATCGTCATCGTGTCGTTATAAGTTCCCGTATTTCGGGGTCGAGGTTGCCCCGGTATTCGAAGCCGGGTTGCAGCTCGCACGCCCGACTAAATGCCGCCTTGCCCTCCTCTACACGCCCCATGCGGGCGCAGGCTACGGCTTTCAGGTATTCGATCGTCGCCTCCTCTTTCAGCCGGCACAGCACCTCGTATGCCTGCTCGTCGTGCCCGAGCGAGAGCATCGCTACCACCGTATTCCGATCCTCGTAGGGGCGCAGGATGCGCAGCGCCTCGTTGTACTCGCGATCGTTCAGCAGCTTCACGCCGCGGGAATAGAGCGTGTCGGGCACGGTCGTGTGGATCGTGTCCTTGACCATGCCTACGCGCCGCAGGTCGTACTTGAAGTTCACTGCCCGCAGCAGCGGATAGAGCCGCTCGCGGATGTCGCGGTACTGCTTCGGGAAGCGTCGTCGCAGCTCCGCTTCGCGACGGTCGGGATTGCCTATCGTGCGGAGTAGGGAGAGAATCGCCTCGCGCTCGGCGATCGTACCGTCCGCAGCGATAAGGCGTGTCAGCTCGTCCCAGTCTTCGGCCACCCACCGCACGCGGAGCAGCGTATCGACCTGCCGCCCGAAACGCTGGCCGAGGCGTCGTTTGAGTGCCGCCGCACGTCCGCGTGCCAGCCGTTCGTTCTGTGCATAGCCGCCCTCGGGCGACGCCGAGGCCGTGAGGACGATGCTGTCCACATGGAACTCTCGCTGTTCGACCAGCTCTTCCATCAGCGATTCGATGCGGGCGAGCTGCGCGGCGTTGTCGCCCAGCGTGTCGATGATCCGAGTGTCGTTCACACGGAACGAAAGGTAATTGCGGTCGTTCACTACGGCATACTTCTCGATGATCTTCGTCATGTAGCGCGTGGTCGTGTCGGCGAAGGAGAGCATCGACGAGATATGGTAGCGGAGCGTATCGAGAGGCGGCAGGTCGTAGCGGCTGCCGTCGAGCGCCACGACCGCGCCGTGCAGCGTCAGCAACATCGTCTTGCCCTCGCTGCAGGTCGGGACCTCCTGCGAATAGTAGTAGGACAGGTCGTGCGCACCCTCGACGATGGAATCGAGGCGCACGCCCTCGGGATAGGGATGTTTTACGAAGCGCTCGAATGCCCGCTGCTCGCCCGCGGCGTCGGGTCGGAACAGCCGGACATACTGCGCGAACTGCCAGTAGTTGCGATCCTGCACGCGGCTGAACAGCCCGCCGCGTATGGAGAGCTCCTGCAAGGGTACGGCGCCCTCGGCCTTGTGCAGATGCGGCACGACCACGATGCTGCGGCAGCCGCCCTGCAACTCTTTGGGGAGCCTCACGACGAAATCGACCAGCACCTTGCCCTTGCGTTCGGGCAGCGTGCGCGATTTGACCACCACGACCACCTCGTCGAGGCGGAAGTTGGCCACCGTCTCGCCGTTCTCGTCCTTTGCCGCTTCGGCAATGTAGTAGGTCGTGCTGTCGTGTTGCACGGTCATATAGTTCCGCTTCTCGGCGGGCTTCGGCGCGGCCTGCTCGCGGGGGGCGTACTCCGCGAGCGCGCGGCTCTGCCGCCGCTCCAAACGCGACGTTACCGCACAGCCTGCCAGCAGCACGGCCAGCAGGCCGACGGAGGTATGTTTCATCATTGCTTTCATCGTCGTCGGGGTTTAGAACAGGTAGGAAAAGGCCACCTCGATCTTCGAGGGCGCGAGGACGACGCGGCGGCAATGTTCGTAGCGTATAGCTTCGTAGGGCGAAGGGTCGGGATGCCCGCGCAGGT
>VSOO01000195.1 GCA_009774895.1 Alistipes sp.
CCGTGCGGATGTTGGCGACAAGCGGCGCATCCGCCGGCTTGACCTCGTGCGCAAAGCGTCCGAGCCCCCGGACGAAGAGCCAGTAGCCGTAGAGAACGGCTACGGTGGCCACGACGCTCAGGATGTTCCACACGCCGTAGCCGCGACCGATCAGCCGGTCGCCCGAATTGAGTGCCGCCACGACGTCCACCGTCGCGGTAATGGAGAGAATGAATGCGAAAACCGACACGGCGACTCCCGCGAGCGTGAAGATGAGCACCGCCTTGTAGAGTTCCGCCGTGGTCTGTTTCCAGGTGTGTTGTACGTTTTCCATCATATTGCGTTTTTGTATTCGAGTCTCGTCTTTTCGCCCCGCACCGGGAAACGGGATCACTCTTCGATCTTCTTTTTCTGGTAGACGTCGAGAATGTAGGTCGTGAAGATCGGGAACATCATCATGCCCAGGATGGGCAGCAACACGCAGATCGTCTTGCCGACCACCGTCACGGGGAAGATTTCGGCACCCACGGTGGTCACGTTCATCCAGGCCCACCAGAAGGCGTTGCCGAAGCCGTGGAGGCGGTCATTGACCAGCACCTCGTAGTCGTAGAAGACGAGGGCCGAGATATAGGTGAAGACGATGACCGTGAAGACATAGGCCATGAAGAGCCGGCGGATCCTGTTGTCCACGAGCCAGCGCACGACCACGTAGAGCGCCAGGAAGGCGCGGAGCAGCGGGATGATGCCCAGCAGCATGGCCCAGTCGCGCGACAGGGTGGCACCGCCGAAAATGTTCAGATAGGGAATCGAGAGCAGCAGAAACCAGCAGTTGCGCAGAAAATAGCGCCCCTTTTCCGGGGCCGAGGCCCACCGCACGAAGAAGTCGAGCAGAAAGAGCACGCAGACCACGAACTGCACGATCAGGTAAGGGGTCGAGAAACGGTGGTGGTCGCCCCCGATGATCTCCCACGATACGGCCGCCAGCAGCACGATGCCGCCGAGCAGCGCCAGCATGTCGAGCGTGCGGCGCAAACCACGACGGGATGTTTCGGATGAATACATAATGCGTTTTTGCCGCATCCACTCCAAAACGTATGCCGCAACGCACGACGCAGGCGCACGGCCACGCGGAACAAATTACATATTATAAATAGGTATATGCCCTCCGCCACGCAAAGGACCGCCCCCCGAGGCCGCTGCACGCGGCCTCTGCTCCCGCGCCTCCTCCATCTGCGGAGCGCTCGTATTTCCGCACGATGCAATTCCATATTTGCATGGTTCGTCCTTTATTTGCGGGACCAAAACCAACGAATTCATGACGAACACAGAGACCAGAACAGACCTCCCGATCGCACCGGGCACCCCGTGCGCACCCGCCGGCCGAACGCGCCGCAGCAGCCACCCAGCCGCATCGCGCCCCGCAGACCTATGCGCCGCACCTCCGACCCTCCTCCGGCTCCTCAGCCTCCGGATCGAGGAGCTGCGCCGCGGCAAACACTACGGCACGGCACGCAACTACGCTCGCAGCGCCGCGAGCTTCGCGCGCTTTCTGAACGGCGAGGAGCTGCCGCTCGCGGCGCTGACCGAGGAGACGGTGGCCGACTACAACGCCTACCTCGTCTCCCGGGGCGTGTCGCGGAACACGGTGTCGTTCTACATGCGCAACCTGCGCGCCGCCTACAACCGGGCCATGGCGCTGCGCCTGGTCGAGCAGACCCACCCGTTCCACCACGTCTACACGGGCGTGGACCGCACCCGCAAACGGGCCGTCGGCAGCGACCTCATGGCGCGGCTCGGCAAACTCGACCTGCCGCCCGGCAGCCCCCTGTGCCTCGCGCGCGACCTCTTTCTTTTCAGCTTCTGCACGCGCGGCATGGCCTTCGTGGACATCGCCTACCTGCGCAAAACCGACCTCCGGGGCGACAGCATCCGCTACCTCCGCCGCAAAACCGGGCAGCCGATCACGATCCGCATCGAACCCTGCATCCGGTCGATTCTCGACCGCTACCGTTCGTCGGCCGCCGACACGCCCTATGTCTTCCCGATCCTGACCGCCACCGACGCCCCGGCAGCCTATGCGGAGTACCTCGCGGCCCTCGACAACCACAACCGGCGGCTCCGACGCCTCTCCGCCCTGCTGCACACGGCCTCGCCCCTCACCTCCTACACTCCCCGCCACAGCTGGGCCACCGAGGCGCGCAACCGCGACATCCCGCTTTCGGTCATCAGCGCGGCCCTGGGCCACACCTCCGAACGGACCACGCAGATCTACCTCGCCACGCTGAGCCACTCGGTCATCGACGACGCCAACCGCCGGATCCTGGAGGAGCTGGCACTCTGACCGCGACCGCAGTGCGGCCGACCCGCCGCACAGAATAAGTAACCGAAGAAAAGGACCGAGGAGCCGAAATCCGCAGACCGAGCGATCGCATCGGTGCGCGTTGCAGGGTTCTATGCAAGAAACCGGCATCCCGAAGCACGAACACGCCCTACGGCCGAGTCGCTCCGTCCCTCTCCACCCCGTCCCGAAACCGCCGGCACACCACACACACGGCAGACATGCCCCGCTCCGGGAGCATGGCTCCCGGCAACCTCGCGAC